>JBJTFT010000001.1:0-4001 GCA_046093525.1 Sphingomonadales bacterium
CTTTTAGATGAGACTACGTGTAGTTCATTTATTGGAAGATGGAGTATCCCCATTCGACACAGCTGTACGCTGGGGGAGCTGGCTTTGTATTTTAATAAAGAGAAAAACATCGGCTGCTCCCTTCAGGTCGTTTGCTGCGAGGGATGGGCGCGCCACCAATTTTATCTCGATACGAAATGGAAATTTGTAGCACCGTCCCCCGCCTTGCAACAATTCGAGAGCACAGTTCTATATCCGGGCACTTGTCTGCTAGAGGCCACCAATCTTCATGAGGGCCGTGGAACGAAGCAGGCCTTTTCGCTGGTGGCCGCCCCTTGGTTAGATACAACATTGTTACGTGACCGGCTACTAGCCTGTGGAGATCTGGGGGTCAATTTTACGGAAGAGACGCTTAGATCTAGCGGCGCTCGCTACGCCGGCGAAACTTGTAAGGCCTTACTATTTTCGGTTACTGATTTTCGGCAATTTGATGCGGTCTTATTTGGATTCTTGCTGGTAAAATGTTTAAAGGATAATTTTTCTGAGTTTGCCTGGACTACTTATCCTACGGCCGTCAATCCGACGGGGCAGCATCACCTCGATCGCTTATCGGGTGTTTCAAATTGCCGCCAATGGTTTGAGCTGCCGATCGACGCATTTAAAAATCGAATAGCTGAGCACTGTGCTACGTCTAATTCCTGGATAGAAAAGATAACTCCTTTCTTAGCATACAAATGATTGCTTGTTCGGGTTACCTGCTCATTCCGATAAGCCACACATATAGCCATTCGCCGGCTTTATATGATACGCCCAACAGCAACGGGTAGGCTAAAAATAACCAGGCATAGTCTATCATGCGCAACATTCTTAACGCCTGAGTGCCCTTTTCGACCAATAGGTTGATAAAATCATACCAACCTACGATGCCCCATTTAGCAATGACCCCATTTAAAATAATGGCGGTTACCAATATCACCCATCCTATTATAAAAAGTTTGATCATACGGCTTCTGTTTTTTTAGTTCTGTTCATCCTGCAACGATCACTGCAATACCGCACCTCCTCCCAATTCTTCTCCCATTTTTTTCGCCAGGTAAAAGGGCGCTGGCACACCAAACAGATCTTTTGCGGTAAGTTTTCTTTTTTGACGGTTTTTTTCAACGTGCGGTAGTTTATCAGCCTTGTAGTTTTTTAACGCCGGGCCGAATTGAGAAGATTGCTATTGATAGTAGTACCAAAATTCCCATTGCTATTGCCATATAGGCAATCTCGGGCACATCGATTATTCGTTTTACGTAGACCCCATAAAAGGCCCAAGTCACTGCGACCGCTAAAAAGGGGTTAGCTAGTCTTTTCATGACCCAGGCCACAATAATAGCAGCAACGATCAAAATGGCCAGCGTACTAAATACCTGGATTGAAAAAGGGATCGTGAAATTGAAAGCGACCAGCCACGTAGTAACGTTAGCGACAGTGGCAATACAGATCCAACCCAGATAAACGCCGAACACGATCTTTGGTAAAAGCAGTTTTTCTGTATCGGCTTGTTGGTTGATCATCGCAAGCGTTGCCAGCAGTGCAAACATTATGAGAAGCGACAGACCAATGTATTCTAACTGCCAAGCCACAATCCAAGCGCCGTTCAATAAACAGCTGGTCAAAAAAAGATAGCTATTATAAAAGCGCGATTTCTTGCTGCTGGGTAAAAACTGGGCGATCAAAAAGATAAAGACCAGCGTGTAGATCAGACTCCAAATGGCAAAGGTTTGATTGGCGGGGGTAAACAAATTGGCATACTTGTCAGACAGCTCTCGTATCGATTTACCCCCGAGTTGGGTAACTACCGATAAGTAATTTACATACAGGGCTGCCACAAAGCCAACAATATTCAGCAGTTTGACCAGAAGTTCTTTTTTCATAGTGAGGTGCTTGTCGCTGTAAAAATTACTGACCCGGGTATTAGAGAAGATTGAAACCCTGCCTAAGATTTTTCTTTTTTACTCTTTTTTAAGAATAGCATATAGTCGGTAACCTGCTCAATTTGCTTATCGGTCAGCATATTTTCCCAGGCCATCATGGCGGTGTTGGGTACTCCCTTTTTGATCGTTTGAATAATCGCTTTTTTGGAGTCACCCTGTTTCCATTTTGTAGTGAGCAAAGAAGGGGCTTGCCCACCTTCGAGTTTTTTGCCGTGGCAGGCGCTACAGTAGTTCATATAGATCTCTGCCCCCGGGGTTTTATCAGTTTGTGCCGATGTAGTTTTAATTGAGACTATGACTAAAGCCAGAAGTAGTGATAATTGCTTCATATTTCTTTTCATTCGTATCATTTGCCTTTGTAGCCTAGTTTTTCTGGTGTAATCGGTAGATCACGCACCCGTTTACCGGTAGCATTATAGACAGCATTCGAGATAGCGGCCGCTAGACCGATCAGCGCAATTTCTCCCAAGCCTTTGGCACCAATTGGATTGATGATGGGATCGGGTTTATTCACAAACCAAACCGTGGTCTTGGGGATATCAGTATGCAAGGGCACGCGATAGCCTGCAAAACTAGCGTTGATGATCTGCCCTGTGCTGTGATCGAATTTAAGTTCTTCTTTTAGCGCCATTCCAATTCCACCTACCACACCCCCCAGCATCTGGCTACGTGCCGTGTTTTCGCTGATGATCTTTCCGGCATCGGCTGTAGTGACCACCTCTTTGATCTTTATCTCCATCGTCTTGGGATGCACATGCACTTTCACAAAGTGACAAGAGAAAGAGTTAGTGGCGTGTTTCAATTCTTGTGCATTGGTTCCTTGCGAGTCTTTAGTGATCTCTATAGAAGGTTTTTGTGCTTTTTTTAGGAGTGTACTTATGGCTACATTATTTTCTCCTGCCACCACCGAGGCATTCTTTATCTCTATGTTTTTAGTGTCTACATTTTTAAATTCATCCAGGTGATTTTGTGCTAGTGCCTGCAGCGAACTCTTTAGTGCTTCACAAACTAAGTGCACGGCTGTGCCCAGCGTAGAGGTAGTAGTAGATCCTCCTTGCGTGGGCCCCGGTGGCAGATCGGAGTCGCCCAACGAAAATTTAATTTTTTCGATAGGCCACTGCAGATTCTCTGCCGCGATCTTTATCATGGCAGTAGTGGTGCCGGGGCCCATGTCACTCACGGCACTTTGCAGCACGAGGATTCCATTGTCTTGCAAAATGGCCCGGACCGAAGCTTGCCCGCGGCCGGCGCCAAACACCCCGTTGGCCATGCCATATCCTACCAGCATGCCTTCCTCTTTTTTACTGCCCGGCGTAACGGGTCTGTTATTCCAGCCGATCAGCTCTTTGCCTTTTTCGTAGCAGTCTCGCAGGTAATTAGAAGACCAGGGCAGTTTTGATTCGGGGTTTACTTCTGGGAAATTCTTTAATCGCAGTGCTACCGGATCTATTTTTAATTGATAAGCCAGCTCATCGATGCTACTCTCTAACGCAAAGCAACCGGTGGCTTCGCCGGGTCCGCGCATCCAGGTGGGTACACTAACGTCTAGGGGCAATAATTTATAGCTGGTCTGTACATTATCACAAGCATATAAGAAGCGAGAGGCATTTACGATCCCTTCTCTAAAATCTTCGTAGCGCGCCGTCATACTGATGGCATTATGAACGATGCTCAGAAATTTTCCATCGGCGGAGGCGCCCATTTTTATTTCTTGCCAAGATTGGGGTCTGTAACCCGTCAGGTTGAACATTTGTGGCCGCGTGAGTACCACTTTTACCGGGCGCTTTAATTTTTTGGCTGCAATACAAGCAGCTGGTACATTATGCCAACCGCGAAGCGCATTTCCAAAAGCGCCTCCAACATAATTTACTATGACCCTTACGTTTTTATCGGGAATGGAAAAAAGTCTCGCCAAGGTTCCCTGCATCGATTTTGGTCCTTGCGTTTTATCGTATACGGTTAGTTTGTCGTCTCCCTCCCAGACGGCGATGGTGGCTTGCAACTCCATGGGGCTATGCACCTCAATGGGGATGTTAAATTCAC
>JBJTFT010000002.1:0-5835 GCA_046093525.1 Sphingomonadales bacterium
ATCAACGAGAAAACGCCCTGATAGCGATCAAGTATGCTCAATTCATAGGGCTTTCTTCTTCGCTTCGATTCGAGGGAGAATGGACCCGTAAGAAGGTAACCATTTCCGATTGCGAGTTTGTTGAAAATAACAGCGCTACTCCGGTCGTATCGGTCTTGAATCCGCGTTACGAGGCGGGATTCGATAATCGGAACATTGAGTTTACGCTGGAGCGCTCTTTATTTACCAAAAATGGAGCGGCACTTTATTTCGAAGACTTTAATAATCCCAATTTATCGTCCAGCGTGGTCAATAATGTTTTTGTCAATAATCGAATTACCGATTTTGGGGTCTATAATTTTTCGGGTAACGTACTTTTTGGCAGAGCTGATAAGTCCGATCTCTCTACTAGTACTGTGCTCGAAGGAAACAGTTTCTTACAAAACTTTCTTGTCTCCGTTGTAAGTGATACGATCGTGCAACGAGTCTCTGTCGGCATTTTTGGTAATGCAGATAGCGCATTGGCAATACGCAATTTCTGGGGTACCCATTTGCTGGCGTCCATAAAAGACGGAGTGTATGATTTCTATAAGAACTATACGGTCCCTCGTCTTGTTGTGGAGCCTTTTTTGAATACGCCTCCCGCTGAAGGGCCCCCTCATATCTTCCGCGCTTGCCTTGCAAACAGAGCTAGCCGCGATACGCTAAGCGCTTGCCATTTGCTCGAGAGAGGCGTCTCCTTTAATGGCCAAGAAGTTTTGGATATCGATTTATTTTCTAATAAGGCGCTGCGAAGCGAGAACGCACAAGTTGCTTATACCTGGCTCAATGATTCGCTCCAGCAAACCACCCGCCTCTTACGCGCCTCTTTTCGCACAGATGAGGAATCCCAAAAAATTGTACTAACGTTAGAGTCCAGCAATGTGTATGGATCGGTCAACAGCCCCGGGTACATCAGCGTAGAGGGCTTTCTTGGGGAAAACGGTGAAACGGTGCCTGCATTGCTAATTGGTTACGATACCTATCTAAGAGAAAAATATTTGCTTTTAAAAAGAGCTGATTCGTTACAGCGAGCCAACGTAAAAAATGGTACCCTCTCGGAAAGGGAAGGAGAAGTAGCGGCCGTCACGACCTCTCCCTTGCCCATTAAAAGATCTCGGTTCTATTTGGTCGGTGGCGCCAACGTTAGTAGTCAGTTGGTATACGATACCCGACCATTGCAGCAACTTATTTTTTCGTTCGAAAGTTTGAACAATAGTTTTTTACACCCTGGGCTCTACGGAGGTTTTCGATGGGATATTCGGTTGTTTAAGCCTGTTTCGGCCAGTTTGATGCTAGGGTATACCTATCTGCGGACAACGGCAAATATCAAGGGCTACGACACGCTACCTCCTTTTGGTACCCAGTTTACCAGCTTTATGCCCAGAAATTCATTCCAGTTACTTGGTGCCCAGGCAGGTCTTCGAGCAACGCTTTTATCGTCTTTGTCTGTTTTGGGCGGTGCAGCGGTCGATCACAATCTTACGCAACGCACCAGTGTCGATGAACAGACTCCTTCTTACCGGCCTTATTTCTTTGGCTATTACGCAGGGCTAGAGGCCGCCCTGCCTAGTCGAAAACAATTGCCTGCCATCTTGGTAGGGATCAAGTGGCGTCGGTGGCACTCCAATGTTGCTGTGTTCGGTGTTACCAACCAGATGGACGTAGTTGAACTCAATACGGTTTTTAGTCTTTCCAGAACGAATATAAAATTTAAAAAATCTAAAAGATGAAAAGACAGTATAAGGCGCTGGTCTTGCTATTTGTGATCGCCTTGATCGCATGCGAGAAAGACCCAGCCCCCCTGACGCCATTTGATATGGTGTCCGGAAAAACCTGGTATTTGGAAAAGCGTATGGTTCTTTCAGAAAGAGACTCGGTAGTTTATTCGTTTATCGGGTTGCCCACCTTCTCTTTTATTCTTCGACCCGAATTCAGAGACACTGGTTACAGGGACTCGGATGGCTATGTGGGCCGGTATCGGATTTTACGATCTGCTGATACGCTCTTGCTAAATGTTGATTCGTTAAACCGGGGCATTGCAAAAAGCTACCGGATCACCCATCTTGGTTTTAATCATCTGGTAGTAGAATACGACATGAATCAACTTATAAATCGGCTCTTTTTCTCTTCTCGTTTATGAAAAGGCAATTTTTCTTTCTTTCAATCATCGTTTTTCCGATCCTTGTTTCTGCACAGGAGCGACTTTTCTTTACCGTAAGCGCTACGGGTCGGCTTTCATCGGGTTGGTCAACTAGCAGTCTGCCCGTTCAATTCAATAAGAGCAATGATTGTATTCAGCTCAATAGTGGAATGGCCGTTTATGCCGGGGTACGAGGTTCTCAGCCATTCGTAATGACTTGTCGATCGGCTAACAACGAGCCGGTGATACAACTTACCTTATTTCCAAACCCGGCCTCCTCTATTTCTAAATTGATCAGCTCGGCGCTGCTAAGCCATGAGCAATCGCTCAATATTGCCGTGATCGATGTGCAGGGTAGGGTACTGTTTCAAATCAGCCGAACACCTGATCAGCTGTTATCGGGCGTATCGGTGGATGTACAGCGTTTGCCTGCCGGTAGTTATTATTTGCGGGTAGACGGACGAGCTTTTCATCAGGTAATTCCTTTTATAAAAATGAACTGACATCAGCGTTAGAAACCTACGATATTATCTATTCTTTTTACTGCTGTTGACCGGTGTGGGAGATCTTTTGGCGCAAAATCCCGGGTTGAACCTGGAGTTGATTGCCAGGGATGCTAATAATAACCCAGCAAAGAACAGAAGAATTTATGTGCTAACGGAGATCTTTCCTGGCTCTGTTAATAATCCTGTGGCTTATGCCGACGAGCATTCTACGCAAACCGACGGTGCCGGGATATTTCAGGTGGATGTAGGTAGAGGAACACGCGTGGCAGGTAGTTTCAACAGCATCTTGCAGATACCCTGGCGCTCCCTCAATTATCAGCTGCGTATTAGAGTAGCTATCGAGCCCATTTTACCTATTACGAACTGGAACTATCGCAACGAATGGATCGACATGGGCGTAACCCCGCTGGGAATTGTAGGCTATTCGGGTTTTGCGTTGAACGCCGATTCAGTCAATCCCAACAATGCCGTGATCACCTTTAGTGCCGGTACCACCGGCCTTACGCCCTCTACACCAACCACTGGAAATGTGGTGTTGGGGGGGGTGTTGAGTATCGCCAATGGTGGTACGGGATCGGCGGTCAAAAATTTTGTAGATCTGACAACAGCACAAAGCATCGCCGGCGAAAAGACCTTTTCGCAATTAGTGAGTGCATCGGCAGGCATCAGCATCAATAATTTTCTTTCCATTGCAGGAAGTACTACGCCCATTCGGTTAAATGGCAATGCAGGGAGCGCAGGGCAGGTTTTGGTATCGCAGGGACCCAACGCTACGCCCGTTTGGATGAATGTTCCATCTGCTGTTACAGTAAAATCAAAGAATCGTAGTTCGCTTCTCAATAGCGTAGAATTATTTGATATACCTGTGGCACTGCTAGACACCGACGATGGAATATCGATCGTGTTAGAAGCGGGATCGGTGCCCATGCCGGTGCCCAATTATTACATATTCCGCGATATCATAAACAATAAAGTCACCGTCCACTTTACGGCTCCCTTTACAGGATACGTAACCTGGGTCATTATTGAATAAACCTAAAAACCAGTCATATGAAAAAAACAAACCAAAATCAATCCATTTTTTTCAAAGTTCTTTTTTATTCATTTTTTAAACCCTTAAAACCAAACACGATGAAACAGTTCAGACTCGTGGCAGCCACGTTGCTGCTACTGGCAGGGATCAGCGTTGAATCCTTTGCCCAGTCGCCGACCATTCAAAAGGAAGTACGACTCGTAAACCCCACAACCGGAGGTTCCGGTTATGTAGGACTTAAAGCCGCTGCCGGTACGGCCACCTACACGCTTACCTTACCCGGTATTGTTCCTGCGGCCAATCAGATCTTAAAGATCGATGCGGTCAACGGAACAACAGCTACCGCCACTTGGTCCGATGCCAGTGGGTTGGTGACCAGTTCAGCTTGGTCTTTGACCGGTAATTCGGGAACAACTTCTTCGAATTACCTGGGAACAAGCGACGGGCAACCCTTGAGCATTCGTACCAATGCCACGGAGCGCATTAGTATTGCTGCCGGGGGCGCAATTACACTAAAAGGTGCTGCTACGCTGACCAGCACACTCGATGTAACGGGAGCAACCACACTCGCCAGTACATTGGGCGTAACAGGGGCTACCACGTTAAGCAGTACGCTCGATGTGGTGGGCAACACAACCGTGGGCGGCACACTGTCAGTAACCGGGGCCTCCACACTTACCGGTTTGCTCACGGCCAACGGAGGTGCTACCATTGATGGCACTACCGGTATTACAGGTGCAACAAGCATCAATACCACCGGAACTGCCGCTACCACTATTGGTAATACGAGTGCTAACACCGCCGTAACGATCAATACCGGTGCAACCGGAGGATTGACCCTGGGCGGATTACAGGCCGGTGCTGCTACCAACGAAATACTGGTATTAGATGGCTCTAACAAAGTAGGTAAGATCACGATGTCTACTCTTAATAATGGTCTGTACCGGACCAGAGGGAGAGAGACCGTTACCGGTTTGGAGAGCAAAGAGATCACCGGAATTACAGACTTGGCTTCCGGCGATGTCATCAATATCACGCTCGAGGGAACAGGAGCTGATATGCCCATTCCTTCTTACTATGTTGTAAGAGACACCGTAGCTACAAAATTCACCGTTTACTTCTCTGCCGCCTTTACCGGCACCTTTAACTATGCCGTTATCAGGAACTAAGGAACGTTCAATACATATTAACTATGGGTAACAATCTGTTTTACCGCGTAAGCCTGCCGGTGTTGGCAATGGCACTGGCAGGCCTTTTTCCCGCCAACGGGGGCGCGCAGACCATACGACCGAGTACGCAAAAGGAAGTCAAGATCTTTGATCCTAACCCTAGTGGTACAGGTAACATTAGTCTGCGCGCAGCTGGCGGTACGGTTTCGTATACGCTGACGCTGCCTTCATCTGTGCCCTCGGCTAGCCAAGTACTGGGAGTAAGCGGCATCAGTGGTGATGTAGCTACCCTCACCTGGACGACCGTATCGGTATCGGCTGTATCTACGTTCTCGGGCGGCACTACGGGCTTAACGCCCAGCACTGCTACAAGTGGAGCCGTTACACTGGGTGGAACACTAAGTGTTACCAATGGGGGAACGGGCGTGACCACCTCAACAGGAACGGGTAGTGTGGTGCTTAGTACTTCTCCCACATTAGTAACACCCGCCTTGGGTACCCCCTCTTCGGCAACGCTTACCAATGCCACCGGGTTGCCCATTTCAACCGGAGTATCGGGTCTAGGCACGGGAGTTGCTGCCATGCTTGCCACACCTTCCAGTGCCAATGTTGTAGCAGCTGTCACCGACGAAACAGGTAGCGGCGCCCTGGTGTTTGGAACGGCGCCAACGGTAAGTTCATTAACGGTTTCCTCTGGTGGAGCAATCATTACCGCTGGCGGACTCACTGTAACAGCGGGTGGAGCTTCGGTTATTGGGAACATCTTAGTCAATAACAGTGGCACGGCAGGCGAGCTGCGGTTCCTCGAGCCGAGTGGCTCGGGATCCAACTACACCGCATTAAAGGCCGGAATACAAGCTGCAAATATTACCTACACCTTACCCACCACAGCCCCCACAGACGGACAGCTCCTCAGTAGTGATGCCAGTGGCAACATGAGCTGGACTTCCTCCGGTTCCGGATGGA
>JBJTFT010000003.1:0-3816 GCA_046093525.1 Sphingomonadales bacterium
TTTATGGTCATTGAGTTCGATCGCAACGAAAAGCGCATCGTGCTGTCTCATACCCGCATCTGGGAGCAAGGAAAAGAGGAAGAGGCAGAATTAGCCAAGAAAGAGGTGCGTGTGGAAGCTGACAAGACCAAGAAAGCGGTCAAGAACATTCAGGGTAAAGTAGAGAAAGCTACATTAGGAGACCTGGGCGTACTGGCTGATCTTAAGAAAAAAATGCAAGAGGGCGGAGAAGAAAAAGCTCCTGAATAAATTCTCTTGTTTACGTAGTAAAAAGGCTGTCTCGCAAGGGGCAGCCTTTTGTTTTAGTCAATAGCGCAGGGCTTGCTATATTTGTTGACCAGTAGTTACAATATGGCATCTATTCTAGATAGGGCGATCAAGTTCAATCCTATCCGAAAACTTGTGTTTTTGGTGGTGGGGTTAGCTAGTTATCCGGGGCTTGCCTGGGTCAATCGCTTAACGATCAGCGGCACGGAGCATTTAAAAAATTTACCCAAGCAAAAAGTACTGTTTGTAAGCAATCACCAAACCTATTTTGCCGATGTCATTACCTTCTTTCATATTTTTTGTGCGGTCAAGTGGGGTAAGCAAGACCGGTTGGGATTGCCGTATTATCTATTGAACCCATTTACCCGTGTCAATTATGTGGCGGCGGTGGAGACGATGAAAAATAATTTATTATCCCGCTTATTTCTGCTTGCCGGAGGTGTGACTATAAAGAGAACGTGGAGAGCTGAGGGAAAAGACGTCCGCCGGGGATTGGATCCGTCCGATACCCGTAAGATTACGCGAGCGCTCGATCGAAACTGGGTCATTACCTTTCCGCAAGGAACCACCAAGCCTTTTGCACCCGGAAGAAAAGGAACGGCAATGATCATTAAAGAGGTGCGGCCTATCGTTATTCCGGTAGTGATCGGCGGATTTTGGCGCGCCTTTAATAAAAAGGGATTGCGGTTTAAGAAAAAGGGAACCCGGTTGAGCGTGCAATTTAAAGCGCCCTTGTCGATCGATTACGAAGCCTCTGCCGAGCAGATCATGGAGCAGGTCATGGACGCCATAGAGCAGAGCAAGCAGTTTATGTTACAAGGACGTCATCACCGATTGGCCGTGGCTGGGGGTGCTCAGCAATAATTAGTCCTTTAAGAAAAGCGCTTTTAATTCCGCCGCGTCATCGGGCTTCATTTTACCACCAAGTATCAACCGTAGCTGACGGCGTCGAAGGGCGCCTTCGAAAAGTTTCTTCTCTTCTTCGGTCTCCGCAATTATCGCCGGTACTGGTCTTGGTTTTCTATTGGGGTCTAGTGCCACAAAGGTATAATAGGCCTCATTGCTTTTATAGCGGTACTGTTGAATGAGATCTTCGCCCCATACGCGTAAATGAATTTCCATTGAGCTGTTGAACGCGCGGGTGATCTTGGCTTCTATATGAACGGTGTTACCTAGTTTAATGGGATTTTCAAAAGAGATATTGTCGACCGAAGCGGTCACGCAAGGGACGTTGCAATGTTTTTGCGCGGCCAGTGCCGCAGCAATGTCCATCCAATACATCAGTCTTCCTCCCATTAAATTTCCAAAGAGATTGGTGTCATTGGGCAGTACCAATTCGGTCATGAGGGTCAAACTGTCTATTGCTCGTTTGGGATCCATTTGTTCGTTTTGACAAAGATAGCATTCACAGGGCGATCCTCACGTTCAGGCGACACTCAGAGAACAGCAACACGTTGCCGTGCGGCAGTCGTCAATGAGGTGAGGTGAGGCGCGGCCTTTTTCCAAAAGCCGAAGAACGAAGGATAAAAGCGGGTCACTTCCGGAAACATCCAATCGCGCGCATCTTTATTGCCCGGTATATGCTGATAGGCCGGATGCTCACGGGTATAGACGGCGGGTACTTGGTATGCAGACGGAATATCGCTAAACTCGCCACAAAACACTTGCAGTCCCTCTATGTTGCCGGCAAGCGATATAATAAAGTCGATCACTTTACGGCTTACCGGGTGCTCTTTAAAATGAGAGGGCTCCAACAGTAGTACGCGGTTGGCCGGCTCTGCTGATCTCCACGATGGGTCAAGGTGATACGGATGATAAATATGCAGCGGAATAGAGGCGTCTATGGAGGGTAACGGCGTGCCGGGCAATTCCGTGGTCAGGGTGGGTCTCTCGCTGGTCTGTAAATTTTCGGGACATTGCATGTAGGGAAGAGCGCTGTAGTCGCAGTCCAGTATCGTATTGCGCTGATCGGTGTGGCAATATTTATTGATGTTCTCCTGATTGCAATAATATTTTTTCGAAGAGAAGCTGCCGGCTACCCATTGCCAGCTACAGGTATTACTGGCCAGGTCTCCATCGAGCAAATGGAAATACATCCATTGCGAAGGGAGCTTCCAATACGACTTAGCGATATTACAAACAAGACTGGCTGTATACATGCGCAAGTGATTGTGCATGTAACCCGTGCTATACAGTGTTTCAATACCCTTGTCAATCGCCTCAATACCCGTGCAAGCCTTAACGATGGCAGACGGTAGGGCAGAAGAGGCTAAAGGGGTTCGGCTAATACGAATGTCATCGAACATATCATCGCCCAGATTTTGCCAAACGCGTTGAAAGTATTCGCGCCAGGCCAATTCTTGTAAGAAGCGTTGAATTTGCTCAGGGGCATAGCCTCTGGCAAGTACACTGGCGGCCACCTGTCGCGTAGAGATCACACCGCGCGATAGGTAGGGCGATAAGTAGGTTACATCGCCATCCAGATAATTGCGGGTTTGACCATAGGCCACAGGATCGATGCGATCGACCCTTTCCAGTATAGAGACTATATCAGTAGGAAATGTCATGTCTGGTTCTCTAAACAAATGGCAGGCTAATTAGTTGCATCAAGTTGTTGTAAGAACTGATCGGCCAGCCGAAGGTGGGTGGCTTTTTTGTCGGGATCCATTTTGTCCCAGGTCTTTAGCAGCATGCCGAGTCGGGGGTTCTTTGAGAAGAAACTTCGATGCGTGTGCATAAAGCGCCAGAATAATCCGTCCCATACGGCAGTCCAGCTTACGGTTTCTTTATTGGGTAACGTGAGGGTACTTTTCTTATCCCAATCGCCCATTTTAAGCAGATAATTGCTGCCGCTGATGTAGGGTTTGGTGGTCATGATGCCGCCATCGGCAAATTGGGTCATGCCATATACATTGGGCACCATTACCCAATCGTAGCTGTCTATAAAAAAGACCATGAACCACGCATAGACCTCATTGGGATCGAATTCGCAAAGCAACATAAAATTGCCCAGCACCATCAGTCTTTCAATGTGATGCGTGTAGGCATATTGTTGCAATCTGTCGATGAGTAGATCGATGGGCCTGATCCCTGTGTTACCCTTCCAAAACGAAGCCGGGATCTTTCGAGTAAAACCCCAGTAATTGCGCGTTCGTTGACGAACGCCCTCTCGCTCGTACACGATGCGGATAAATTCCCTCCATCCCATAATCTGTCGGCCAAAGCCTTCGAGTGAGGCCAGGGGGATGTTATGCTGGTGTGCGTAGCGGGTGGCCTTGTCGAGTACCTCTTGGGGGGTTAGCAGCCCGATATTCAGTGCCGGAGAGAGTACGGAGTGGTGCAGCCATACCTCTTTTTCTTTCATGGCGTCTTCGTAGGCGCCAAATTCTTCGAAGCGATGCTTTAAAAAAAGATCGAGTTGTTGAAGGGCCTCTTTTCGGGTTACCGGGTAAGAAAATTGATCGGTAGCACCCGGGTTAGTGGCAAAGTACTCGCGAGCATAGCGTACAGCCTCTTTTACAAATTTGTTATCTGTAGCGGGATAGTGAG
>JBJTFT010000004.1:0-3577 GCA_046093525.1 Sphingomonadales bacterium
GTTTAAAAACTGTGGATTTCTACTTCACTATCAACACACACTATTTTCTTTTTTGTAGATCGGGAAATAATCATCCTTTTTTCCTGTTTCATCTCCACGTTCCACACGCCCTTTTCCACATAATAAACATATAAACCAACAGTGTTTGTAGAAAAAAAGAAGGCCTGGGTGAGGAGGCTGAAACTTATTAAATATCGATCGAAAGCAGTTTTTAACCCTCGATTTTCAACAGTTATTCCCCTATTTTTGCCATCCTTTAATTCTTATATATTATGTCTATTATTCAGGATATCAGAGACAAGTATGCGAAAGTTACTGTTGTGTTGGTTGCCCTCGCCTTGTTGGGCTTTATTTTGACCGATTATTTCGCCGGCAAAAGCCGCATGGCCGGCCAAACAGAAACATCTGTTGGAAGCGTGAACGGAACTTCGATTTCGTTTGATGAGTTCAATGCGATGGTGGTTCAGGCCGAAGAGAATATGAAAGCGCAGGGGTATCCTCAAAATGCAGCTATGACGCAGCAGGCCCTAGAGCAGGCGTGGAACCAGAAAGTATCCGAGACGCTATTGCGCGAAGAGTTGGATATTTTAGGAATTGAGGTAGGAAAAAAAGAACTCGGCGATATATTATATGGTGTAAACGCACCCCAAGACCTTCAAAACCAATTTAGAGATACAAAAACAGGTCTTTATAACGGAACGCTGGCTAAGCAAAACATCGATCAGCTATTAAAAACAGGTACCCCCGAACAGAAGACCAGTATCGGTAATTATATTAACGCGCTGGCCAACATGCGCATGTCAGAAAAATATAACTCTCTTTTTTCTACTAGCACCAACTATCCTCGTTGGATCGTGGAAAAACAAAATGCCGAGAATAGTCAACTGGCGCGCATTTCTCTTGTAAGAGAGCTCTACACAAATATCCCCGACTCTTCTGTAACGGTGACCGATGCAGAGATCGAGGCATATATCAACAAATACAAGAGTCAATTTAAACAACAAGAGAGCCGCAGCATCTATTATGTATCCTTTAGTGCCGCCCCCTCGGCACAAGACAGCGCTACCACACGCAGCGAAGTAGAAAACCTGAAAGAGCGTTTTAAATCTGCCGAAAACCTAGAACAGTTCCTGGCCGGAGAAGGCGCACAATATTATAACGGATATGTAAGCGCCAAGTCCATTCAGCAACCCATGAAGGACTCCATCTTTTCGCTTGCCGCCGGCGAAGTGTTTGGCCCCTATATGGATGCCGGCACCTATGCGCTGGCCCGCATGGTTGGAAAAGTAACCATGCCCGACACAGTTAGCCTCAGGCATATCTTGATTAGTACCCAGAGCCGCGACTCTGCTACTGCCTTTACTCTTTGCGACAGTATTCAAAACGCGATTGCCGCGGGCGCCAACTTCGACTCGCTGGTGGCCAAGTATACAGACGACCCCGGCAGCAAAGCAACAGGCGGTAAATACGAGAATGTTCCTTCCGGACAAATGGTAGGCCCTTTTAACGACTTCATCTTTTTACGTTCAACCGGGTCTAAAGGAATTGTAAAGACCGATTTTGGATTTCATTATATAGAAGTATTATCTCAAAAGGGTTCCAGCCCTGCATACAAGGTGGCTTATTTACCCAGAGAGATCGTGGTAAGCCAAGAAACCGACAATGCGGCCCTCAATAAGGCCAACGCCTTTGCCGGAGACAGCAAAGACCTGGCTTCTTTTGAAAAGAACTATGAGCAAAAACTAAAAAACCAAGGCATCACCAAGGGAACCGCCTCAGACATCACACCTGTTGCCTTTGAGGTAAGGGGTGTTGGTGCTTCTCGCTCTTTTGTGCGCGCCATCTACGAAGCCGACAAAGGGGATGTGTTGAAGCCCGAGCGTATCGATAACAACTATATTGTGGCTGCCGTATCTGATATTATTAAAGAGGGTACCGCTTCTGTCAACTCGGTCAGGGGCTCGGTAGATCCGGTGCTAAGAAATAAGAAGAAGGCAGCGCTGATCGCTAAAAAGATCGGAACCCCCTCTTCGCTCGATGCGGCCGCAACAAGTCTCGGAGGAAAAGCCATCGAGGTGGCCGACAGCATCAGAATGGCTGGCGCATTGACCGGCAGCTTCGGCTATGAGCCCAGAGTAACGGGAGCTGTCTTTAACCCCGCCAATAAAGGAAAAGCCGCTGTTGGACCCATCGAAGGGTTGAGTGGTGTTTTTGTGGTTAGAGTTGAGAACCAGGGAACGACCCCTGTATTGGCCGAAGACATCAACACAATTCGTCAAAACCGTTACCAACAAGCCATCCAGGCGTTTAACAACCAGTATAATCCCAACAACCCCATCTCTATTTTGCGCGCAGCCGCTACCATTAAAGATAAACGGCAGGCCCGCTACTAACCCACCCATCATGGCAGACGGGATAGTCAACAAGGTTGCAGAAAGCGGTCTTATTTCACTAGACCTCGAGCAGTGGTATCCTAAACAACCCATTGCCCTGTTCGACATCAAGGATCACCTGTTTATGGGGATGATCGTTAAGGAAAAGGAGTTTCGAGAATCCCTTAAGCAAACCGATTGGTCTATATATAAAGACAAGGCCGTTGCCGTTACTTGCTCTGTGGACGCCATTATACCCGTTTGGGCCTACATGTTGGTCACCAGCTATCTGCAACCGGCTTGCACCGAATTGTACATGGGCTCGGAACAAGAGTTTTTAAAACACCTTTTTATAAGGAACATAGAGGCGGCCGATCTTTCTGCTTATCAAGACCAGCGGGTCATTGTAAAAGGATGTGGCGACACCCCCATTGGTGAGTTTGCCTTTATGGCCATTAGCAAGCGGCTGCTTCCTGTGGTTAAGACCTTAATGTATGGAGAGCCCTGCAGCACCGTACCCGTCTATAAAAAACCCCGCTAAGGTTATTGTTGACTTATTCACATTACCGTAACAACGAGTAAAACAAGAAGATCGCTGTCTATCTTTCCTATATATTACTAAACCATGACATCCCCCTCTACTATCCGCTATCGCACGGTAGCCGACCACGGTTTTGCAGAGACCCGATTGAACGAAAGCAACCAACAGCTTTGTTTTTTTACTAAACGCGCCTTTAAAAAAGGAGAGGAGATCGCTTCGTTCAGCTCTGGTAGCATCTCTTCTACCCCCACGTATTTAACGGTTCAAGTAGGAACGAACAAGCACATCATGTTGCAGCCTTCTTATTTGCAATACATCAACCACAGCTGCGAGCCCAATTGTTTTTTCGACACGAGTACCATGAAAATAATCGCCCTGGCCAATATTGCAGAAGGCGAAGAGCTCGGGTTTTTTTATCCATCCACCGAGTGGGAGATGCAACAACCCTTTCGTTGTTTTTGCGGAACCCCCTCTTGTATTGGAGAAATAAAAGGGGCCGCGTTTCTTAACCGCGAGCAAGTAGCCCACTATCGTTTTACGGATTACATCGTGCAACGCCTGACCCGAAAAGCCAGAAAAAAAGTGGCCTGACCGCATGAAGCGCACCCACCCCACCCCCAATTTAGCCGGGTATCACATTTGGGTTTTAGCCCCCGAACTTGAA
>JBJTFT010000005.1:0-2938 GCA_046093525.1 Sphingomonadales bacterium
GATTGATTGGTGACGATCCATGCTTGCAGCGCATAGATAGCAACGATCTGCTGCCGATACTGCTGTAGTAACTCAAGCACCAGCTTGGGACCTTCTGCCACATAGCAGCCGGTTTGCTCTCTGTGTTTTTTAAGGGCTAAACTTTGAATATCTTTGATTACTGACTTAACTAGCATAATTTTTTTTCATGCACGAAGGCAAGTCTTCCCGGTTTTCGTTGGCGCTCTCGGTGATCTCGGCAGTGGTCCTTTTGGGACTGGGTGCTTGTGGTGTGATCCCAAAGAACTATCCAAAAGGGAAACCCTTTGTCTTCAAAACTACTATAAAAGTAAATGGAAACTTCAGCGATGAGTCACGAGAGGACCTCGAGGATCGTTTGAGATCTCAGCTGGACGACAGCCTGATGGTTCGTTCGGTCTCGAAACTTTTTGTAAGAGAGATCAGAACCCCACCGGTCTTTGACAGTAGCGCCGTGGAGCGCTCCATTGCCTACATGAAAAATTTGCTGGGCTCGCAAGGCTATTTTTTGGAGCAGATCACCTACGACACGATCGTGGAGCCGGTCGGAAAGGACCAGCTGAGAACCTCGGTGCGATTTCAAGTAACGCCGGGGCCACAAGTGGTGCTCGACTCGGTGCGCTATGCTATTCGTAACGAGGCCCTGCAACGTCTTACACTTTCTTCGCTCATCGATAGTAAGATCAAAAAGGGAGAACCTTTCTCTAAAACTACGATCTCTGCCGAGCTAGACCGACTGGTCGACCTCTACCGTAATAATGGCTATCTGCGCTTTACCCGCGAGGAGCTGCTGGGCGTTTGGGATACGCTCGATGCCCGTCTGCTGGCCCCCACTACGGACCCTGTTGAACAACTGCGCTTACTGGCCGATGTCGATAATAACCGACTACATCCTGACGCCAATCTCGAGATCAGACTTCGCCCTGGCTTTGACAGCAGCAAACTGACGAAATACTTTATTGGGGCCATCGACCTCTATCCCGATTTTACCAGTGATACCGCCGGATTAACGACACGTACCACCATCCGCAGCGGACTCAACCTGATCGCCTATCGTCCCGTTTTTCATCCCGGTATTTTTAGAGAGAAGATCTTTTTTTACAAAGGTGACCTTTATGACCAGCGCAACTATTTCAAGACCTTGAATCAACTTAGCGCCATGGGAGCTTGGCGCCTCATCAACATAGAGCCTCGTCCGAGACCAGGAACCGATACGACCGACCTGCTCATTCGCCTGACTCCGGCGCGCAAGTATAGCAATAACGCCACCCTCGAAGGAAGCAGTAATCAAAGCTTGATCTCGGGCAATCTATTCGGCATTGCCCTTAACCTCGGTTTACAAAATCGCAATTGGGCGCGCAGGGCCATTCAATCGAATACCAGTGTTCGCTTTGGCGTAGAGACCGGACGCGACCGCGTCAATGACATCAATTTTATTCAAACCCGTCAGCTCGCCATTACGCATAATCTGTATTTTCCGCGCGCTATTCCCCGCGCCAACTGGTTACCGCCAGCCTGGAGAGAGAATTTTAAATCGGTGCTCACGTTTAACGTGGCCAACACCGAAAGAAGAGAACTCTTTAACCTGTCGTCGTACAGCGCTGCCTGGGGTTATGATTTCAGACATCGAAACGCCCTATTTACCTTGCGCTTGCCTAACATCGAATACAATGCCATTGCCCGAAGGTCCAAGCTCGAGGAGCTGATCGCCGCTAATGCGCTGCTCAAAAATATTTTTGTGGATGGACTTATCTCCTCTGTTACGGCCGGCGTACTTCTTTCTAGCCAACAACATAACCGCGTTACCAATTTTCGTTTCAATATCGAAGAATCCGGAATGCTGACCGGACTGATTCGAAACCCACTTCTGGATAGCCAGCTTTTTCGCTTTGTTAAAGTAGACCTGGATCTTGCCACCAAGATCAGCATACGGCGCGCTGCCATCGCTATGCGCTTTTTTGCCGGAGTCGGCTATGAGTTCGATAACACCGTCAATCCCAACAAACGATTCAATCTGCCGCTTTACCGCCAATATTTTGCAGGCGGACCCAATAGTATGCGCGCCTGGGGACTTCGTAAGCTGGGACCCGGATCGTCGGTGCAGTCGTATGGAAACAACGGTCTGCCCGAACGTTACGGAGACTTACAACTCGAGGCCAACCTCGAATATCGATTTCCATTCTTTACCCTTGCAGGCTTCAAGATCAATGGGGCGTTATTTACCGATATCGGGAACATTTGGTATGTAAAGCAAGCCCCGGGAAGAAGACCAGAAGAAGTGTTCTCGCTGCAACGACTGGGCAAAGACCTGGCGGTGGGCGTGGGTAGTGGTCTTCGAATAGACTTCACCTATTTTGTGATTCGACTTGATTACTCGGTAAAAGCAAAAGATCCAAGTCCTTCTCCCGCTAATGCGGCCTATCAAAACAAATGGTTCGGTTATAAGCGATGGAGTGATATGGACCAGTTTCAATTGGGCATCAACTATCCTTTCATCTTGTAGCTTATTGCCCTCTATGTATGGGTGCGGTCAAGAACCGAGCGATCGCTCAAACTGCTCAGGCGTTTGAGCCTGCTCTACTGCAAACGTTCCAATTCGAGTCCTTCGCAGTGAACTTAAATAGGCTCCACACTGAAGCGCAGCACCCAGATCGTGTGCCAAACTTCGAATATAGGTTCCCGTAGAACAAACCGCTCTAAAGTGCAAAACCCCTTCGTTGTAGTGTATAGCCTCAAAAGCAGAAATGGTGATGCGGCGTGGCTCCAGTGTTACAGACTGCCCCTTTCTAGCCAGTTCGTAGACACGCTTTCCCTTTACTTTAATGGCAGAGTGGGCGGGCGGAATTTGTAAGATCGATCCGATAAAAAGTTGCATCGCCTCTTGAATACTGGCCAACGAAACATGCCCAATGTCGCGATG
>JBJTFT010000006.1:0-4859 GCA_046093525.1 Sphingomonadales bacterium
CGATAATCGTGCGCTGTATTGGAGATATTTTTATCGGCACTAACCGGTAACGGATCTTCGTCTCGGGCAGCTAAAGTTGGAATGGGACTTGCAGCTAAAGAAGGGACTGCTATGATATTTCCAAAAAGATCGGTCTGTACACCTTGAGGTTGTGGTTTATCCACTACCGAACGAGCAGGCGTGGCTACCACAAAATCATCACCAAGCAATCGCTTACCCATTGTTTTAAATTCGAGTGACGAGAAAATTTCTTTTAACTGTTCTCGATTCCACTCCTTTAAGCGAAAATCTTCTTCGTGAAAGGCCACGGGAACAGAGGTAATGATCGTCGCCAGTTTTTTTGATAAGACCGCAAGCTCTTTTCCCTTACGAACCTTTTCTCCCATCGCACCTTTGATTTGATCGGCATGAGCGAGTGTATTTTCGAGACTGCCATACTCTTGTAAAAACTTAGCCGCCGTTTTTTCGCCCACGCCCGGAATACCAGGGATATTGTCGACCGCATCACCCATCATTCCCAACATATCTATCACTTGCGAAACATCGGAAATGTTCCAACGCGCGCATACTTCTTCGGGACCAAGTATCTCGGCATCATTTCCACCATATGCTGGCTTGTAGATCTTTATCTTATCAGAGACCAACTGCCCATAATCCTTGTCGGGCGTAACCATAAAAACTTCGTAGCCTGCTTGCTCGGCTTGCTTACTGAGCGTACCGATCACATCATCGGCCTCGAAACCATCTAATTCGATAATGGGGATATTGAACGCTTCGATGATCTTCTTAATATCAGGCACAGCATCTAAGATATCTTCGGGCGTTTCTTGACGATTCGCTTTGTAATCAGCGTAGTCCGTATGCCTTTCGGTAGGGGCCCCCGTATCGAAACAAACCGCCATATGAGAGGGCTTCTGCTTGTTGATCAGATCGAGCAAGGCATTGGTGAATCCAAATTGTGCATTGGTGTTTTTGCCCGTAGAGGTCAGCCGAGGGCTTCTAATGAGTGCATAATACGCCCTAAAAACAAGGGCAAAGGCATCGAGTAAAAAGACCCTTTTATCCATGTGGCTAAGGTAAGATTTGCGCGCGAGAACCTTACTGTTTCAGCGTGGTCAGCTGGGCCTCGAGACGAAATAGTTCGTCGCGTAAACGAGCGGCCTCCATAAAGTCTAGCTGTCGGGCCGCTTTTTCCATTTCTTTACGAAACGCCTTGATCGCTTTTTCTAGTTGGGGTACCGTATTATACTGCGGTTGCTCTTCGAGTAGCTGCGAAACCGTTACTGTATCCTGTCCGGTCAGCACGGCCTGGTGTGGATCATAGCCCTTAATATCCAATACCGACGTTTGGGCAAATACCTCTTGCGCCGATTTTCGTATGGTAGTGGGGGTAATATTATGAAGCGTATTATACTCGATCTGTTTTTGGCGCCGCCGTTGCGTTTCATCGATGGTGCGCCGCATGCTCTCTGTCATCTTATCGGCATAAAAAATAACCAGCCCATTCACATTACGGGCAGCACGACCTGCGGTTTGTGTCAATGATTTTTCGTTGCGCAAAAATCCTTCTTTATCGGCATCCAAAATAGCGACGAGCGATACCTCGGGCAGATCGAGCCCCTCGCGAAGCAGGTTAACCCCGACCAATACATCGATCTTACCTAATCGCAATTCTCGCAAGATCTCTACACGATCGAGCGTATCTACATCACTGTGTATGTATTTTGATTTGATGGCAATGCGGTGCAGGTACTTATCCATCTCTTCGGCCATGCGCTTAGTAAGCGTGGTAACCAGCACACGATCGCCTTGCTTAACACGCCGATCGATCTCGTCGAGCAGATCATCGATCTGGTTTTTACTGGGCCGCACCTCAATCGGCGGATCGAGTAATCCCGTAGGGCGCACCACTTGTTCAACAACGACTCCCTCGCATTTCTCCAGCTCAAAATGAGCCGGCGTCGCCGATACAAAGATCACATCTTGTAAGAGCGATTCAAATTCGTTGAAGTTGAGTGGACGATTATCGAGTGCAGAGGGCAAGCGGAACCCATAATCGACCAGCGTTAACTTACGACTACGGTCTCCTCCATACATACCGCTAACCTGCGGGATGGTCTGATGGCTTTCGTCGATGATCGTTAAAAAATCGTCCGGAAAATAATCGAGCAGACAAAACGGACGAGTACCCGGTTTGCGTCGATCAAAAAAGCGTGAATAGTTTTCGATACCGCCGCAATAGCCCAGCTCTCTTATCATCTCCAGATCGAAATTAACCCGCTCGGTCAATCGCTGTGCCTCAAGAAATTTTCCTTCGCGTTTAAAATAATCAGCCTGAGCCAAACATTCGTCCTGTATCTCGTAGATAACTTGCTGTAAGATATCTTTCGGTGCAACATATAAATTAGCAGGAAATATAGCCGCGCTATCCATCGTGGCTATCCGCTTTCCGGAACTCACATCGAGTTGCTCGATAGCTTCGATCTCATCGCCAAAAAAATGGATCCGATACCCAAAATCAAGATAAGGCAAATTAATATCCACCGTATCGCCCTTTACTCTAAAACTACCACGCGTAAACTCCAGTGTGGTACGCTGGTACAACGAATTGACCAGTGCATGTAAAAATCCTTGTCGAGAGATCACCTGTCCTTTTTGAATACGAATGATCCCGTTCATGTAATCGACAGGATTACCCATACCATAGATACAACTGACCGATGCCACGACAATAATATCACGACGACCGCTCAATAAACTAGAGGTAGCGCGCAACCGAAGCTTATCGAGTTCCTCATTAATAGAAAGATCCTTTTCTATATAGGTATTGGTAACCGGCATGTAAGCCTCCGGCTGATAGTAATCGTAATAAGAGACAAAATATTCTACCGCATTGTCCGGGAAAAATTGTCTGAACTCGCCGTAGAGCTGCGCCACCAATGTTTTATTATGCGTAAGCACCAGCGTAGGTCGCTGGACTTGCTCAATTACATTGGCCATGGTAAAGGTCTTACCACTACCGGTTACCCCGAGTAAGGTCTGGTATTTTTCGCCATGGGTAAGCCCATGCACCAATTGACGGATGGCTTCGGGCTGATCGCCCGCAGGAGAGAACGGAGAATGTAGCGTAAAGGGCACCTCTGCAAGTTACAGAATAGCTCGGGCGGATACTAGGGCTGGGGCTGGTTATTAATGATACGCTGGCGGGCCTTGAAAATATACAGATAGCCTGCCACCACGGTCAAACAAAGAAGACCCGTGATCCACATAAGTTTTTCGGAAGTGCCAATACGCGTAGAGCGCAGGATCTCTGGTAGTATAGCTGCCACGTAGACCATCATGGCCAATACACCTATCGTAAGCATAAGCTCCCCGTTTGGGTGGTGATATATCTTAAAAATGACGGCAATGATCGTGAGAGCTACATTAAATAGGTAGGTGGCCGACAAAAACTGAGCTTTATTGAACATGTAACCGATGATTTAAAATTAAAGTTAACCTGATTTTACTAAAAACGGCTCCCGAAGGAGCCGTTCTGTTCAATAGAAGCGCTTATCGAGTAAGCAGCCATTTATTATTTTAATTCCGCACTCACCGTGATCTTGGGCTGAGCGGCAATTTTACTACCATCGCCCACGCTGATACCATAATCAGCCAGGGTAATGCTAAAATTAGCAGTAGCCATCAAGGTGCCATTTTTTACTTCGATCGTAGCGGGAGTTGTTACCACGTTGCTCTTACCCTTTACGGTCATCTGACCGGTAACAGTTACATTGTAGACACCATTTTTGGTTAAATTATATTGCTGTACATCATTGATCTTGCCCTCGAACGTAAAAGCAGGAAACTTATCGGAGCTCATCCAGCGCTCTTCGTTAAAATGTTCCTGAATAACAGGATTACTGAAAGCAAAGTTTTTAACAGCTGCCTCAAAACCGATCTCACCGGTCTTAGTATTCAGCTGAGCGATGACGGTCTTGTTCTCTGCCTTAGGAAGTGCATCTTTAGGGGTGGTGGCATCAAAGGCAACAACGGCAGAAGTACTTTGCTTTACTTGGGCAAAACTTAGTGTGGCTACAGCCAACATAGAAAAGAAAAGGATCGTTTTTTTCATGTGTGATTTTTTAAGAATAAGTGATTGTTGGATTTTTAATAAAAGGGGGATTGAACTATTTTATTGAATGATGACCGAGCGTTTAAAGCTGATCATATGCGCATTGCGAAGACGACTATAGATGCTACCGCTGCAAGAGCCCTTGAGCGTAACATTGGCACCGGGTTGTATGGCGGCAGCCTGGCGACTAGCCCCAGGCTGAAAATCAAAGATCAGGTACGAGCCGGTTAAGGTATCTACGAACTTGACCGTTGCAGACGTATCGGCGCCTTCCACTTCGGACACCAGACCGCTCACTGCAATGATCTGCTCAGTATACTTTTTATTGGCGGCACTATCGTTTTGTTGAAATTCAGCCAGCAGATCCATGGCCGAGATAGAATAAGCCGGTTTTTCAGAGCTCGTATCGGCAAACTGCGCAGTCATCACATAATAAAAAACAGCGCCCCCGGCCAATGCCATTACAACGATGGCCAGTAAGATCCAGCGGAGCCATTTTTTCTTGTTGTGCATAGCTTACTAGATGGTAAGGTATTATTAAACGAACGGCAAAGATAAATGGTTCACCGGGCCGGCATTATTAAATAATATAAAAAGACCCGCCGGTCGCTCTGACCAACGGGTCTGTAACTAACCCATTGAAAAACACACGAAAACAAATAAAGATTTTATCCGGCCTGCATCTCTTTGACCTTCTCTCTGATCTTAGCCTCGATCTCGTTGGCCAATTCAGGATTATCGACCA
>JBJTFT010000007.1:0-3123 GCA_046093525.1 Sphingomonadales bacterium
ACCGGCCCGGCGGCCCTAATGACTACCTGATCACTGATTAGGCAGCCATGGCATACTGAGTATTGCCATTTGAGTTTTCGTATTCAGATTTAACTGCTAATTACGCAACGCAGTACATGCTTACACTTTCAAAGAACGATGCTGTCAAAACCAAACGCCCCCATTTAACGACCCCAACCCAGCCAATCATTGGCATTGGCATAGATCATCAGTCCCAGCAAAATGGCCATTCCCGCCACCTGGGCATATTCCATGAACTTGTCGCTGGGTTTTCTCTTCGTGACGATCTCGTAGAGCGTGAACATCACATGCCCGCCGTCCAGCGCCGGGATAGGCAACAAATTCATAAAGGCCAGTACAATCGATAAAAAGGCCGTAATGCGCCAAAATGATTCCCAGTCCCAGGCAGTCCCTGAGAAAATGGAACCCATGGCCTTAAAGCCACCCACGCCCTTGTAGGCGCCGGTATCGGGATCGAGAATTTTTTTGAATTGATCGATGTAATCTTGCAATTCGTTTCCTGCCTTTTGTACCCCGGCAGGTAGAGCGGCCAGCAAGCCATAGCGTTTTACATTGAGCTGTAACCAACCCAGGCTATCCATTTGCTGGTAACTGTATCCATAGGCTAAAAATCCAATACGCCCCTCTTGACTAACGTCTACAGGCAAAGTAACCTCTTGTCCATTACGTATGACGGATAATGAAACCGTGCGACCCTTGGCGGCCAATAACTTCTCTTGCAACTCATCATAAAAATCGAAGCGAACACTGTCAACGGCTACGATCTGGTCGTCTTTTCTAAGTCCTCCGCGGTAAGCAGCCGTGGTATCAGGAACAAAAAAGGCGATGGCCGGTCTGCGCACTTCCAAAAATCCGCGGGAGTTGCGATTGCGGTTTTCTACCAGCTGGCCAATTAGATCTTTATCCATATTGATGGAGACAACTTGCTCGCCTCGCTGCAATTGAACTTGCTGACCCAGTATTAATTTTCGACGCAGCTTCTCAAAATCCGCGACGGGCTCTCCGTCGACAGAAAGTAGGCGGTCTCCGTTGCGAATACCCATTTTATATAGCGTGCTGTCGACCACATGCACCCCGTACTTCATCGAAGCGGTAGGGATTTTCTTGTCTCCCCAGATCATCAGGATAAAAGAGTAGATCACAAAAGCTACCAGTACATTCATCACGACGCCACCGATCATGATGATCAGCCGCTGCCAGGCGGGCTTGCTGCGAAATTCCCAAGGTTGCGCTGGTTGTTGCAACGCGTTTTTATCGAGACTCTCGTCGATCATGCCGGCGATCTTTACATATCCCCCCAGGGGTAACCACCCAATACCATATTCCGTTTCGCCCTTTTTCTTTTTGAAGAGTGAGAACCAGGGATCGAAGAAGAGATAGAATTTCTCTACGCGGCAACTAAACCAACGCGCCGTAATGTAGTGTCCAAATTCGTGCAAGATTACCAAGATGGATAGCGACAGTAAAAGCTGGACGGCTTGTAATCCTACCGAAGACCAATTGATTGCTAGTAGTATCATACAGAAATAAGATCGATCAACCGGTTTTTTGCAAGTTGTTATCAGAGGTTGATCTGATCAGCTGCAAAGGTACGAGCCGCCGCATCGCTCTCAAAATAATCCTCGAGAGTGGGCTGGGCAATAAAGGGAACAGCTTGCATGGTGCGCTCAATGATATCGGTCATTTCCAGAAAATTGATCCTATTCTTTAAAAAGGCATACACCACGATCTCATTGGCGGCGTTCATGACACAGGCCAGGTTGCCTCCCTTTTCGAGTGCCTCTTGCGCCAAGGCGAGATTTCGGAAAGTTTTAACATCGGGGTCCTCGAAACTGAGGTTTCTGACCGAGCGAAAATCATAGCGCGGAAAATCGTTTCGAATTCGCTGCGGAAAGGCCAGCGCGTACTGAATGGGCAACTTCATGTCGGGTAAGCCCATCTGTGCCTTGATACTGCCATCCTCGAACTGTACCATGCTGTGGATGATACTTTGCGGGTGCACCACAACTTGAATTTGTGAAGCACGAAGATTAAAAAGCCATTTAGCCTCGATCATCTCGAGCCCCTTGTTCATGAGCGTGGCGGAATCGATGGTGATCTTTGCTCCCATAGACCAGTTAGGATGCTGCAGGGCATGTTCTCTTTTTACATTGACCAAATAATTGGTCTTTCTTCCTAAGAAGGGACCGCCGGAGGCCGTTAAGATGATCTTTTCGATCTTATTGCGTGTCTCTCCGACCAAACATTGAAAAATGGCCGAGTGCTCGGAATCTACGGGTATAATGGGCGCACGGTTTTCGAGGGCCGTTCGCATGACGATGTCTCCGGCCACCACTAACGTTTCCTTATTGGCCAAGGCCACGGCCTTTCCTTGCCGAAGGGCGCAAAGAGTGGGCTTTAAACCGGCATACCCTACAATGGCGGCCAACATCAGGTCGTAGCTGTCCAAAGCAGCGACTTCTTCTAAGGCCCGCTCACCGGCAAACACTTTTACCGATGTTGATTGCAAGGCCTCTTTTACACGAGCATATTTCTTTTCGTCACCGATCACCACCATGTTGGGCAAGAAACGAAGCGCCTGGGCGATCAATAGTTCATCGTTACTCTGCGCCGTAAGGATCTCGACACTAAAAAGCGAGGGATGAGCAGCGATCACATCGAGCGCCTGTGTGCCTATCGATCCGGTCGATCCAAACAGTGCGATTCTTTTGGCGGCAGCGGGTTGATTCATGTAAAAAGAAATTAGGAAGTAACTACGAACGAAGTTAAGGCATCGGCCAGCTTTCTGTCGTTGCTGAGCCGAGGGACTTTGTTTTGCCCACCCAGCTTACCTACCGAGCGCATATGATCGATAAATCCACCTTTTCTGACAACCCGTATTTGAAGCGGTGCCAAAATATTTCCACTGATCAAGTCGTTATAATACACATTTTTTTGACAGAGCAATTCATTGATGCGGCCAGCCAATTCTTCTAGGTTCGTTGGCGCCTGATCGAATTCAATGAACCACTCATGAAAAGATTTTGAGCCATCACTGCTCACCCGGGGGGCTACTGTAAATTCGGTAACCCCTACCCCCAATCGCTGGGCAGCCTCTCGTAT
>JBJTFT010000008.1:0-6119 GCA_046093525.1 Sphingomonadales bacterium
AAATCGGCCTCTAAGAAATCGACTTGTGGGATCATGAAGATCACGTTCTGGAGATCGAGTTTTGTGAGGATCACTGAGGCATCGGCCGCCGGCTGCGCACTGGCGACGCTAACACTGATGGCTGCCATAAAAGCAAAGAAGAACCTTTTCATAAAGATTTGTTTTTAAAAAAATGAATAAATGATTACATCGGAACCGGCCCCTACAACGTTGATAGCTGCAAGATGACGTATAGGCATTGCCTTAAAAATGACAGTAATCAATGACGCAACACTACTTTGTGGGCATAAAAAAAGGCTGATCAGTATCGCTTTGATACCGATCAGCCCTGAGGGCAACTAAAACAGTTATCGACTAATAACGACTTTTCCTGTAGCGATCACCGCATTGGCAGCAGTGACCAACCGAACAACATAAATTCCTGTTTGCGCCGCACGAAGATCGACCTCCATCAGCGGATAACCGGCCGTAGCGGGAGTTTGCTTATTGTACACCATGGCTCCCTTACTATCGAAGACCTGCAAGCTGTAAGTCGTAGCCACCGCACTATAGTACGAAACTTTGAACGACCCAGTGTTAGGACTTGGAAAGATAAAAAGACGGGTGGTCACTGAATCACCTATGATCAGCGCCTCAGAAGTGTTGGCGCAAGGCAGTCGGGGAGGATTATTCTGCACCCTTACTTTATAACTACCCGAGGGATATTTCCATCCTATGGAATCTACAGTGGCCGTGGTCTCTCCTGCCAATGGATTGTTATTGAGCGTCCAGGTATAACTATACGAACCGGCCGGCGTAACCGTAGCATTGACAGCCGTTTGAATACCGGGTAGCACTTTTGTATAAGGACTCGCTAGCAAGGTAGCTACCGGATTAGGCTCGATCGTAACGGCAACAGGAGAAGAGACAGCCGAGCATCCAAAGCTATTGGTAACGGTCACGGCATAATTGCCGCTTGTTCCAACCAGTACGGACTGCGTGGTAGAGCCGTTGCTCCAACTCCATGTACTGCCTGTAGAGGCAGCCAGCAATACTCTGTCTCCATCGCAAACACGCGTAGCGGTCAATGGGGTAATAGTAGCTACAGGCAATGGGTTAACCGTTACCACCGTAGCCGCAGAGGTACTCACGCAACTACCTGTTGTTACCGTAACGGTAAGCGTGGCGCTGGTATTGACCGTAACCGAAGATCCGGTTTGTCCATTACTCCACACGTAAGAAGTACCGTTGTTAGCATTGAGGGTTACCGATCCACCTGAACAAAATGTAGTGGGACCGCCGGCCGTTATAGAGGCGGCAGGAACAGCCGTTAGCGTCAGGGTTACACCGGTGCGAGCCGTGCCCTCGCATCCCGTACCATTATCGCGTGCAGCCGCAAAGTAGGTAACCGTACCGATCGTATTGCGGATAGGCGCTGTGACCACCGTACCGCCTGTGGCGGCCGTATACCAAATTATCGTTTGCCCTACAGGCACCGATGCCGTGGCAGTAAGGGTGGGAATGGCAGCACCGGGGCACACCAATTGTTGTTGGTTGCCTCCGCTTACAGGAGCGGTCAACGAACTATTACCGACCGAGACCGCTAATTGAACGGCAGGGGTCTGACAATTTGAGTTGGTAGCATATACGGAGACGTTGCCCGATTGAACGCCGATTGGGAAGGTCACAGTAATCTGGTTGGTACCCTGCCCTGCTAAAATGGAGGCACCAACTGGTACAGACCACACATACCCGGTAGCTCCGGAAACAGGACTTATACTGTACGTGGCCTGCGTGGTACCACAAATGGTGGTCTCGCCGGTAATAGCGCCGGGCGTTCCCATATTGCCGCCACCGGAAGAAGCTGTAATCGTTATAGCAGTGACTCTCTCGCTTTCGGCATTGGTAACGGTGCTTCTGGAGCGGATGGTATACCAACTGCTCTGCCCGGGGGGTAGGCCCGTAGCCGTATGGCTGGTAGCCGTTAAATTACCGGCAAAAAGATCGTATGCACCCGTACTTGCGTTTAGTCGGTAGATGTCATATCGCGTGGCACCGGCTACCGCGTTCCAACTAAAATTGATCTCCCCTGCCGCACAACTATTGCCGTTGCCCGAAAAGCCGGTTACGGTACCCAATATCATAAATGCAGCATCACTTTGATCGACGAGCGTTCCGTTGGTAATACGCACCAGGGCCTGAGAGGTATTCACGCCCAGTGGGACCGACCAGGTAAATCGAGTGGCGGAGCTGGCAATGTTATTGGCAATAAGCACCCAAGTGGCGCCATTGTCGAGCGAGTACTCGAGGGTTTGGGTACCCACCGCCCCTATTTGATTCCAAGTAATCAATTCGGAAGATCCGGGCGAAAAAGATTCCGCTCCATTTGGATAGATCATCTCTACACGAGGTTGATCGATGGTCCAGCTAACGGCATATTGCTGGTTAGTGCCTGTAGCCACACTGGTGCCGGCAATCTTGATCTGGTAGGTGCCGGCCGCCGGATTGTACACAGTGACCTGTTCCACATTGCTCACATTGTCCACGCCAGTGGTGGCGGCAGCAGAAGGATTGTCTTTATCTAAGATCCAAGGCAAATAACTATTGGTGCTGTTGGTAACGGTCAGATCGAGATTGTTGACCAAAGCCGGGTTGGCATTGGGAGCGCCGGCCGGATCGTTCCAATTCAACATAACGTTTAATCGAACCGTGTTCGCAGGGACGGTGATGGAGATCTCATTGAGACCACCGTTGGCGATGTTGCCCACTGCGTAACGATTGGTCTCGAGCACTCGCACGGCCTCGAGTGCATCGATACGTCCATATCCAAAACGATAATCAGGTCCTAAATTGCCAAGATCTTGCGCCGTATTGAGCACAGCGCTCTTGATAAGCGCGGACGGGGGAAGCGTGTTATTGTTCAACTGCTTGAATCGTTCTACCAGTAAGGCCACGGAGCCACTCACACCGGGCGTAGACATGGAGGTTCCTGAAATGCTAGCGTAAGCAGTAGGACCTGTGCTATACGTAGAAAAAACGTTGGTTCCCATGGCACTGATATCAGGCTTTACCCGACCATCTTGCACAGGACCAAAACTACTGGAGGAGGAGATCGCATCCGTAGAGGTAACGTTGGCCACTAAAATATTATTCTTGGCTGATTTACCGCTTCCGGTAATGGTATACCAACCGCCGGTACATGAGGTTTGCGAATTACCGGCCGAATGAACATGAAGGTGAAAGGGAAAATTATTGAGATTAAGATCGGTAGACCGGGAGGTTGCCGAATAGGCAATGCTGGCACCATTGATACCGCAAGTGGCCGTTCCGCCATACGAGTGACTACTTACCACCAAATTGTAAGCGGGTATGCCGGCCGCTATTTCAGCGGAAACATTGCCGTTGAAATCGTAGGAGTACAACTTAGCATTGGGAGCCATGCCCCGGGCAATAGGATTGACTAGACCTTTACCCAAAATAGTACCTGAGCAATGGGTCGAGTGATCACTGAGGGCCACATTCTCGACCTGGGTAACGCGGCCGGTCGGTAAAAAATCAAGATGCTGGCCAATGGCTCCTCCATCCCAAATACCCACATGGATGCCCTCGCCTTTAAGGTTACGAGGACCATCCCCAATAGGACTTACCCGATGAAGTGTACGACCCGGAAGATTTTCGTTTTGATTGGGCTCGTCGATGAACTCGGCCCACTGAACGATCGGAAGACGCACCAATGACTTGAGCTGATTGAACGGAACGCGAACCACAAAACTTCTATAGGGAGCCTCTTCGCTGATCAATCGTGCGCCAATGGCAAGCAGAGAAGGCTCCAGCATAACGCGAGAGATCGTTTCATACGTAATGATGGTAACATCTGCCTTACCGGGCTCGATGGTAGCATGGGCCGGTACTTTTGCGTACAACAGATCGGGAATGGTTTTTTGAATACCCTCAAAGGCAAAGACAGCTCGTATAGTGTACGAAGCAAACGTATTGATGTCAAAAGAGGTATTGATCTTGGCTGCGTACGCATAATGAGGAAAATAATCGAGGAGGGTGATTCCTGCCTGTGAGAGCTTTTGGCGTAATGCAACGGAAGGGATATCGTTGAATTGAAGCACGGCATACCAAGCTGACCCAAACTGGGTCGTGCGAAATACGGGATCGGATAATTTCAGTTTGCCTGTATTGACCTCGGGAAGAATAGTGCCGGATCGTAACTGTACCTGGTAGTCACGAGGCTGTTGAGCTTCCAAGAATAACGAGGCGAGCAAAAAAGTAAATATGGCAGCAATACGTTTGAGAAAAGGTTTCATCAGGGCATGATTTTATGTAGCGATGAAATTACAAGAAATCCAACGGGTTTAAAAAACAGATTAGACATTTTTATCCTCCATAACCAAAAACCTCCACAAAGGACCTTACGGTTTGTTGGAGAGCCGCCGGTATACGTCTCGGTAAATACCTAATTGACCCCTTTCGTCGATATCGGCCGGCAAATAAAGACAAAAGACCGCCAGCGGTTCCGGCAAGGGGCGAAAGACAGGCTTTTTGTCGGCAAAACAAGATTGCAAGTAAGCGGTATCCAGTTCGCCCCTCAACAGCTTGCTACCTAATAACAGCGGCTCTTCGAGGCGAATGCAACCATGGCTCAAAAAACGAGAGGCCTGTAAGAAGGCAGACTTGTGATTCGTATCGTGGAGGTAGACCCCATAGGGAGTCTCGATATCGAATTTTAAAACACCCAATGCATTGTCGCACCCGGTAGATTGACGGATCGTATAGGGAAAATAAGCGGCGCTGAATTGACTCCAATGGAGTCGATGATGATCGACCACACTACCCTTTGCATCGATAACCTGCATATTTCGCTGGTCCAACCAGCGAGGATCCCGTTTGATCTTGGATAGATACTCCCCCACGGCAATGCTACTGGGCACATACCAATACGGATATAAGATCAACCGATGACAATAACTGGTAAACCTCGGTGTGGGCGTAGATGGCTTTCCTACGATCGTACGCATCGAGATCAGAAATTGATCTTTTTCTACGTAATAAGCCCTGGCCGACGCAATGTTCACCAGCAAGAACCGATCCAGCTTGAAATGAAAAAGCCAGCGATAAAGATGCAAGGAATGCCTCATCTTTATCAACGTATCGTTCAACGTCGACCGGAGCGAACCCGACTCCAGTGGCTGCCGGTCTATGTAGGCCTTCTTCAACCGTACATAGGTGGACTGTGAAGGCTCTAAAGAGAAAAGCCAGCGCCGCAATTGTTCCGGAGTGGTCATAGCCAAAATCCCGGCTTTGATGATACTATCATCACGGTGCTGATACGAAAGACCGACCTTATCATATCCTACGTAAGAGGCTGCTTTGTATCCCCGAAACAGATCAAAGGCCGTGGCTAGCAAGGCATCCAAAAAATAGGTAGTGGCCGTACCGGTCGTGTCTGACCGCGTGGATGCAGAAGGTGTCGACGATTGTATCAGCCTTTTTAGTAACGCGACATGATAGGGCTCCCCGATCAACCGGATCTTATACAGACTATCGATGGAGCGCACTAGCGACTCTCTATATAAAATAGCGGTGGCGGATGATGATCTGAAAACAGAGAGAAGTGAAGCTTGCGACACCAATTCGCTGGTAATCGTCGGGTAAAATAAAGGAGGAAGCTTATTGGCCGAAGAGGATCGTACGGTATCGGACCCATCAACAAAGGTCTCTCGAGACCCTTGCCCTGCCAACACGAGAGAGGCTAAGCATAGAAACAGCGCCGGCAGCACAACCCAAGATTTACTATGATAGTGAGGCGAACGCATTATCTACTGCTGTCGGCCAAAAACAAGCCGAGCATAGTCGATAAAATAAGATCGACTCCACCCTGCTATTCGGCCTCGCTGTATCAAAAAATTATTTTGACCGGGGTGTTCCAGAAAATAGTAAAAAGAAAAAGGAGCCTGCGGATGCACCCAACCCATCTGCTGCCCAAAGCGAAGATCACTAAAGACCAAGCTATCTCCTTGATGACGCAGTACATAATATCCCTGCGAAAACCTGCGTAAGTGTTGCACATCCTCGCGATCATGGACCGAGGCCAATAATGAATCCTGTTTTGGAAAATACGAGAGAAAAAA
>JBJTFT010000009.1:0-2927 GCA_046093525.1 Sphingomonadales bacterium
CGATAGGAAAGCAACTCAAAAATAAGCGCCTCCGAATAGAATTACTGCTCCTTTTTTATCTACTTTGCTTTTTAAGTAAAACGATGAAACGCTCCCTTTTTTTTATTGGCTTGTCGCTGGTCACTTTTTTTTCGCAGGCCCAGGCACCTGAAAAGATAGTTCGCCCCTTTATACGGTCAGTAAAATTGTTCAAGGCCGGTGATCAAACGACCTCTCCGGTGCTCCACTTGGGTCAGTCAGAACAATTGGAATTGCATTTTGATGATACCGAGGGCACCCTCAAGGCCTACTACTACACTTTGCAACTTTGCAATGCCGACTGGACAGAGGCCCGTCTTCCGGCTTTCGACTACTTAAAAGGATTCATTACCCAGCGCATTCAAAATTACCGTGTCTCTTCGGGGGTGCAAACCCGTTACATGCATTACCAGGCCTTACTTCCGGAACGTAACAGCGGCCCAACCCGAGGAGGCAATTATTTGTTAAAGGTTTTTTTAAACGATGACACCGCGCAACTCGTCTTTACACGCCGGGTAGTCGTGATCAACAAAAAGGTATCCGTAATGGCTCAGGTACTGCAACCTTTCAATGGGAATGTCTTTCTTACCCATCAGCGTCTTACCATTGGCGTAACCCCCCAGCAGCTGCCGATCAATGCCATCTCTCCGCAAGAGATCAAGGTGGTCATCACCCAAAACGATCAATGGTATACGGCGCGTACTCTCTCGCGGCCAACGATCTTTCGCGGTAATTATTACGAGTATAGCGACGAGGAGCAGACCTTGTTCGCCGCAGGACAGGAGTGGCGCTGGTTTGATCTTCGCAGCATGCGCTTGCGCGGAGAGCGTATTCAACGTATAGTAGACAGCGATACCAACCCCCGCACCGATATCTATGTGCAAACCGATACCGAACGAGTAGGGCAGCTTTATTTATTTTACCGAGACTATAACGGCAAATACCTGATCGAGAACATCGATCATCCGCTGGCTCATACGCAGGGAGAATACGGTTGGGTGCATTTTTCGCTGCGCCCCTCCGGTGGTCGTCGCTATGGTGATAAAGAGGTATTTGTGACAGGCGAATGGAGCGGCTACGAATTATCGGATGCCTATAAGATGGAATTTGATGCCGCACAAGGATTGTACACCAAGGCCGTTTATCTAAAACAGGGGTATTACAACTACGGCTATTTGACCCGCTCCGTTTCGGGTGCCGACCAGACGCCCACCTTCGAGAATACGGAGGGAAATTTTTGGGGAACGGAGAATGAATATTCGGTGTTCGTTTATTTTAGGCCGTTCGGTGCCCGAGCCGATGAGCTGGTCGGGTATACACGCGTGCGCTCAGGCTTTCAGCGTTGATCGATTATCGCTATCTTTGCAATGGCAGGTCTTACACGACCAGCTCCTGCTGAACCCTCCCAGGGCCGGAAGGCAGCAAGAGTAGGTGGTTGAGCGGTGCGATGTAATCAGCCTGCCATTTTTTTTACCTTTATCCAAATCTGTTCTCATGAAATTTTTTATTGATACCGCCAACCTGGCGCAGATCAAAGAAGCGAATGAACTTGGCATTCTCGATGGAGTTACCACCAACCCATCCTTGATGGCCAAAGAGGGGATCAAAGGAGAAAAAGCGGTAATGGATCATTACCGTACCATCTGCGAGATGGTCAATGGCGATATAAGTGCCGAGGTTATCAGTACCGAGTTTGCCGGCATGGTAGAAGAGGGCAACAAATTGGCGGCCATCCATCCGAACATCGTGGTCAAAGTGCCTATGATCAAAGATGGCATCAAGGCCATTCGCTATTTTAGTGAAAAAGGAATTCGAACTAATTGTACCCTGGTATTCTCGGCCGGACAAGCGATCTTGGCTGCCAAGGCCGGAGCTACTTACCTCTCTCCCTTTATTGGCCGACTCGACGATAGTAATTGGGATGGCATAGAGCTGATCTCTCAAATTGCTCATATCTATTCCGTCCAAGGGTTTAAGACCGAAATACTGGCAGCCTCCATCCGAACGCCGCTTCACATCGTAAAATGTGCCGAGGCCGGGGCTGATGTTTGCACCTGTCCGCTCGATTCCATCACAGGCCTTCTAAAGCATCCGCTTACCGATATTGGGCTGGCTAAGTTTTTAGAGGATGCTAAAAAGACGCTCGGATAATTTAACCCCATTCTTATGAAGCTCGCCCGATCGCTTGTTGTGTTGGTGACAGCGGCAAGCATTATTTTGGCAGGGCCGCTCGCTGCTCAAAAGGGCAAAGGCTTGCATCATCGTGCTTTATTGGTCGATACGCACAACGATTGTCTGAGTGCGCAGACCCTGGCCGGCAAAGACCTTGCTGCTTCTTTAACGGAAGGGCACAGCGACTATTATCGCTTTAAAAAAGGGGGCGTAGATGTTCAGTTCTTCTCTGTGTTTACCGGGGAGACCGCCCGCACGCCACGTGGTTATTACCACGATGCTATCGAAGAGATCGATTCGCTCAACCGTCTCGTGCTTCGCCATCCCGATAAATTCAACTTTGCCACCTCGTACAAAGAAGTCAAACGACGGGCCCATCGCCGGCGAGTGGTGGCCATGATCGGGGTGGAAGGAGGGCATATGATCGAGTCTGACCTCCACAAACTGGATAGTCTCACGGCGCGCGGTATGCGTTATCTGACGCTCACGTGGAATAATAGCACCGAGTGGGCCACCAGTGCCCGCGATGAGAGCGGGGCCGGTGCCGCATTGGTACAAAAAGGACTGAGTGAGTTTGGAAAGACCGTGGTACGCCGATTAAACCAGTCGGGCGTTATCGTCGATCTCTCGCATGTGGGGGAGCAAACCTTTTACGATGCCTTGGCCATCACCACCAAACCCGTTTTACTAACGCATAGTTCTGCCTGGAGTATTTGTCCTGTTTTTCGCAATGCAAA
>JBJTFT010000010.1:0-15950 GCA_046093525.1 Sphingomonadales bacterium
TGCCTGTGACCGTGTAGTTACCCAGCCACTTCGGATCATTTCGTACATCATTACTGATACAAAGAAAAACGCCTGCTAAAAAAAATAACGATCCGCCTGCCAGTAGCGAAAGCGGCCCAGCCATTCTGTACAGTCGATCGGGAGCCAACCAAATGGCAAGCCATGCAACCATTGTGAAGACGGCCACTATTCCAAAAAGTAAAAGCGACAAGGGAGTATACCATTGGCAAACAATGCCGGATGCCAGGGCAAGCACCGGACGCAGCACGGGCGCGCGATACCAATAGTACAGCAAGGTGGAGTGCATAGACAAAAAGATAGCGACTGTCTATGCTCAATGCCAGCGTTAAACCACCGGCTTATTTGCTTAAATACATGCTTCTGTCTTTGTACAGTTGGCGGAAGTAAGGGTCGCGCAGATTATCGACAAATCGAATGGCTTCGCCCGTAGATTTCATTTCGGGCCCCAGCTCTTTGTTTACACCGGGAAATTTATTGAAGCTAAAGACAGGCTCTTTGATCGCAAACCCGGTGAGATTCTTTTTGATGGTAAAGTCGCGCAACTTGTGCGTACCCAGCATTACTTTGGTAGCAATGTTGAGATATGGAATTTGATAAGCCTTGGCAATAAAAGGGGTGGTGCGCGAGGCGCGGGGGTTAGCCTCGATCACAAAGACCTTTCCGTCTTTGATGGCAAACTGAATATTGATAAGTCCGCGAATCTCGAGGGCCCTGGCGATCTTTTCGGCGTACTCTTCCATCTTCTGTACGATCAGTGGCGACAAGTTAAACGCAGGCAAAACGGCATTGCTGTCTCCGGAATGAATACCGGCGGGCTCGATATGTTCCATTACACCCATCACATGAAAATCCTCCCCGTCAAAAATGGCATCGATCTCCGCTTCTTGGCAACGGTCCAGAAAATGATCGATCAGAATTTTATTGCCGGGAATATGCTTGAGTAAGCTGACTACGGCGCGTTCTACTTCTTCGTCGTTGATGACTATGCGCAGACGTTGACCGCCCAACACGTACGAAGGCCTAACCAACACAGGATAACCTACTTTATTGGCTACTTCAACGGCATCATCGACCGACCAGGCGGTTCCATATTCCGGATAAGGAATGGATAGTTCTTTCAGCATATCGCTGAAACGACCGCGATCTTCGGCAATATCGAGACTATCGAACGAAGTACCGATGATGCGAATTCCCTTGTTGTGCAATCGTTCTGCCAACTTCAGCGCGGTTTGACCACCCAGTTGTACGATGACACCTTCGGGTTTTTCGTGTTCGATGATCTCCCACAGATGTTCCCAGTATACAGGCTCGAAATAAAGTTTATCGGCCATATCGAAATCGGTCGAAACCGTTTCGGGATTGCAGTTGACCATGATGGATTCGAAGCCCGCCTCTTTGATGGCGAGTAGTCCATGCACACAACAGTAATCGAATTCAATGCCCTGCCCAATGCGGTTGGGACCCGAACCCAGTACGATGATCTTTTTCTTGTCGCTTACGATGCTCTCGTTGTGATGGCCTCGCTCGAATGTCGAATAGAAATAAGGGGTCTTGGCCTCGAACTCGGCGGCACAGGTGTCTACCATTTTATATACCCGGGTGAGTCCGATCTTTTTTCATTTTTCGTAGATGGCCTCTTCGTCGCCATTGCGAATAATGCGAGCAATTTGTTCATCGCTAAAGCCATGCAATTTGGCTTTTTCGAGAAGTGCCTCGGGCAGGTCATCAACACTATAATTCTCCAGCTCTTTTTCGATGGCTACGATCTTTTGTATCTCAAAGAGAAACCAGCGATCGATCCCATTGGTGGCTTTAGAGATCGAACCTACCGAAATACCGGCTTGTAACGCATCTTTGATGCGAAACAGACGGTCCCACTTCGGGGTCTTGATGTATTCGAGCAATTCTTCGGCACGCATCAGGCTTTTTCCATAGTAGCCCAAGCCCACCGCGTTGTTCTCCAGGCTTTGACAGGCTTTTTGAATGGCTTCGGTAAAACTTCTGCCAATGCCCATGACCTCTCCCACACTTTTCATCTGCAATCCCAGTGTATCGTTGGCCCCTTTGAATTTGTCGAAGTTCCAGCGGGGAATCTAGACGATCACATAGTCTAGCGCCGGTTCAAAATAGGCCGAGGTGGTTTTGGTAATTTGATTTTGTAATTCGTCTAGGTTATACCCAATGGCAAGCTTTGCAGCGATCTTGGCAATGGGGTAACCGGTAGCCTTGCTGGCCAGTGCCGAAGAGCGGCTAACGCGCGGGTTGATCTCGATGGCTATAATTTCTTCGGTCTCGGGGTTCAGGGCAAATTGTACGTTGCATCCGCCGGCAAAGTTGCCCAGATCTCGCATCATGCGAATGGCAGTGTTACGCATCAGTTGCATCGCTGTATCACTGAGCGTCATGGCAGGTGCTACCGTAATGGAATCACCGGTATGTACACCCATGGGGTCGAAATTCTCTACGGTACAAATAATACAGACATTATTGGCCGCATCGCGTAGTAGCTCCAATTCAAATTCTTTCCATCCCAGTACCGCTTTTTCGACCAGTACTTCGTGAATGGGAGAGGCCTGTAATCCTCTGTTGAGGGCTTCGTCGAGATCTTCTTTATCGTGTACGAAGCCACCCCCTGTTCCTCCCAGCGTAAACGAAGGGCGTATTACCAGCGGAAACCCGATCTCTTGGGCAAACTCCTTTCCTTCTAAAAAAGAATTGGCGGTCTTGGCCGTGGCTACGGTTATACCCAACTCGATCATCCATTGTCTGAATTTTTCGCGGTCCTCGGCTTTATCGATGGCTTTGATATCGACCCCGATCAGTCGTACATTGTATTGTTTCCAGAGTCCCAGTTCTTCGGCTTCTTTGGCCAGGTTCAGTGCCGTTTGGCCGCCCATGGTGGGCAATACCGCATCAATTTGATTTTCTTGTAAGATCTTTTCGATGCTCTCTACCGTTAGCGGCAAGAGATATACTTTATCGGCCATCATTGGGTCGGTCATGATGGTAGCCGGATTACTGTTGATCAAGATTACTTTGATGCCTTCTTCTCGCAAGCTGCGTGCAGCCTGGGTACCTGAGTAGTCGAATTCGCAGGCTTGTCCGATAATAATGGGGCCCGATCCTATGATCAGTACCGAACGAAGGGAATTGTCTTTAGGCATTTTTTATTTTTTCGCAGCGGGGCGGTAAAAAAAAACAAATTGCGCAAAGCTAAGGAAATGCGGTTGTTTTTCTTCAACCGATTGTAGGTATTTTCTTTGCCGAACCCTGCTATTTTTGCGCATGCGCAGATTATTGCTAGGGGTCGTGTGCCAGCTCTTTTTTGGGATGTCTTGGGCCCAGCTGCCCCGCTATCCCCAGGGGTACTTTATCAACCCTATGTCTATTCCTATGGAACTCACCGCCAATTTTGGGGAGTTGCGCAATAATCACTGGCACATGGGGCTTGATATCCGTACCGAGGCCCGCGAAAATCTTCCGGTCCGGGCGGCGGCCTCCGGTCATGTCTCTTTTATAGGGGTCCGGCCTCTTAGTTTCGGGCGGTTCATCATCATCGATCACCCTAACGGACTTTCTACCCTTTATGCCCACCTCAATGATTTTGCTCCCGCCATTGAGCAATACGTAACCAGCCGACAATACGAGCAGGAGTCTTGGGCCGTTGAATTAAAACTGACCCCCGATCAATTTCCGGTTCGCCAAGGTCAGCTGATCGCGTACAGTGGCAATACCGGTGGATCGGCCGGTCCGCACCTTCATTTTGAGATCATCGATACCAAATCTTCTAAACGTCTAAATCCGTTGTTATTTGGATTTCCACTCCCTGATCGGGTACCTCCTGTCCTCAAATCGCTGGTGGTCTACGATCGAAGCCGAAGTCTCACCGACCAGCGTCCGCAAATTGTCCCCTTAAAAAAGACGGCAACAGGGTATGAGCTTGTCGGTGGGTCGCTGCTCAAAACCCCATTGCAACAGCTCAGCTTTGCTATTCAGGCATTCGATCAGGTCAGTGGTTCTCCGAACCCCAATGGTATCTATGCCGCTTCGGTATCGCTCGATGAAACACCCATTGCGAGTTTTACCATCGATAGTATCGACTACGAACAGACCGGTTATATCAATGCGCATATAGATTATGCACACAAACAACGAGGAGGAGCCCTTTACCAGCACCTGTCTCCCTTACCCGGTGAGGCCAGCGGGATCTATAAAAAATTCTCTGATAATGGGGTGATCCACTTATCGGACACCTTGCCACATTCGGTGATGGTCAGTGTCGAAGACACGTATGGGAATCGCTCGCTGCTCTCTTTTCAATTACAGCGTAAAACGCAGCCCGGTGCTCCCGCTGCTAGCCTTCCTCCCGCGGTTTCTCGGGGCAAGATCGACCCCCCAACAACCTATATGCTTCCTCACCAGGCATTTTCTTTAAAGCGCGCTGATGTAGAGTTTATCGCTGCTGCCGGTGCGGTCTATGACAGCGTGCCCCTCGATTATCAGGTAGATGCCGGTCCGTTATTACCTCCGGCCATTACTCGTAGACACCGGTTTAACAGTACAACATGGCCATTGCACAGCGACGTGCAGATCAAATTAAAAGTGGCACAAGCACTCGATGAGCGGTTACAAAAAAAAGTAGTGATGCAACGTAGTTGGGGATCGGTCAAGAAAACAAAGCCCGCACTCTATCAACAGGGATGGGCGGTGGCCGCCTTCGATGACTTTGGGTACTTTCAGGCCTATATCGATACACTGGCACCCGACGTTCGGTTACCGGGCAGTGGCGACACCATCGATCTGAGTGCCAGCCGCGCGATCGTTCTTACTCCCTCCGATAATTTTGGGGTCATTCGTTCGTTTCGGGCCGAACTAAATGGGCAGTGGCTACGTTTTACCAATGATAAAGGTCGTAGCTGGGTCTATCGTTTTGATGAGCGATGTCCGTACGGAACCCATCAACTTACTATTACAGTACAAGATGCAGTGGGCAACGAATCGACACGCAGCTGGTACATAAAACGCGCTCCTTACCGCCCGCCCGTCAAAAAGAAACGATCCGGCACCAAACGCAAACGCTGACAACATCATTGCAAAACCATCCCCTCTTTTTTATTGTATGACTACCCTGCAACCCGGCGATAAAGCCCCCTCTTTTAGCGGAATAGACCAGGACGGAAAAAAAGTTACGCTCGCCTCTTTTAAAGGAAAAAAACTGGTTTTGTATTGCTACCCCAAAGATCTTACCGCTACCTGTACCGTGCAGGCTTGCAATCTTCGTGATCATCACAAGGCCCTGCTCAAAAAAGGATATGTGGTGGTTGGCGTTAGCCCCGATGATGTTACACTACATAAAAAGTTTCGCGATAAGCACGAACTGCCTTTTACCTTGTTGGCCGACACCGATCAAAAGATCTTGAAGGCGTATGGCGTGTGGGCAGAAAAATCGATGTACGGCAGAAAATACATGGGGGTATTGCGTACCACATTCATCATCGACGAGAAAGGGATCATTGAGCGAGTCATTACTAAACCCCGAAGCAGTGAGCATGCGACCGAGATCCTGGACCCTGCTTATTGATCGGGCAATAACCACTCGATAGAACCGGTGGTAAACGAAGCGGGTTCTCCTTCGAGCAGTAGCTCGCCATTTTCGGTAACCCCCTTAACTAGGGCCGTAAAGGTTCGACCGCCACTGCGAAAACGAGCAGGTTGGTCTTTCTTGTAGAGCCGTTGCTCGTAAGTCTTATGCAGCAATTCCGTTTTTTTCTCTTGTAATTGCGTAAGCCGGACATTTAATAATGAGCATAGGTTTCGAGCTACGGTGTACGGGTCCTGCTCCTTTTGTGTGATCTGAAAAAGCGAGATCGGGTTGGGTAGCGAGGGGTCAAAGTTGTGTTGATTGATGTTTAATCCGATACCTGCAATGGCCCAACCCCACTGCCCAGAACTGGTAACTATCGATTCGATCAGCATCCCCCCTAGCTTCTTATCTTCCCAATACAGGTCGTTGGGCCATTTAAGACTCAGTTTCGATGACCCTGCATAGGCCGCTACGGCATCCCACACCCCCAGGGCCAGCGCTCTATTCAACTCAAATTGTTGTAAAACAGTTAAAAAATCGGGGCGAATCAGTACCGATAACGCCACCGAAGCCCCGGGCGTTGTCGACCAGCTTTTTCCATGCTGCCCCCTTCCGGCCACCTGGTTGCTAGTGTAGAAAGCCATTCCATGCGTGGCCAGGCCTTCTTGTATGGCTTTGCGGGCTTCGTCGTTGGTGCTTCCTACCTGCGAAAAACGAATAAAGGGTTCGCCTATGTTAACGGAGGGGTGTAGCAATTAATCGCTATTTTTACAACGTAAACGGATACACGAAACTAAAGCAATCGAATAGTTGGAACAACTGGCATTATTGGCCGGCGGAAAGAACCGGGCTTCGACCGCTGGCAAAAAGACGATAAAGCGTCTCACAAAAAGCTCCAAGATCATCAAGACCATTATCGCTGCCATCGGGGAGAAAAAAGGACAAAAGATCGTATCGCTCGATCTCCGAAAGATCAACGAAGCCGTCGCCGATTTCTTTATTATCTGTGAAGCGGGCAATGCTCCCCAGATCAGGGCCATCACCGATAACGTTATCGACAAGGTCAATCAGGATTGTGCCGAACGTCCGTTTCACCAGGAGGGTCAGCAACAGTTGCAGTGGGTGCTCATCGATTATGTGAATGTGGTCGTTCACATCATGCACCCTGATAGCCGTCGCTTCTACCGGCTCGAAGAAATGTGGAGCGATGCCGTGCTCACGGAGCATGGAGAGGCCTGACGACTGGAACAGCACGCAACAATTTGGCCTCAGTTGCATTATACTACTATCAATGAACAGGAATAATAACATGTCTTCATCCAACGAAAAACGCACCCCGGGAGGGCCTTCTACGGGTAATTCACCCCGCAAAGGACCGCAGTTCAATATCTATTGGTTATACGCCATCATTTTGGCCTTATTGATCGGATCGTCGTTGTTCGGTCCTCTTGCGCCCAACATGGCCAAGATCAATGAGCTTGATTTCAAGAATATGATCACGCGCGGCGAGGTCGATCGCTATACGATCGTCGATAATCGCAAATTGGTAAAGGTCTATCTGACCGCTGCGGGTCGCAAGGCTCACGAGAAGGCGCTCAAAGACGCATCGGGTGGTGGAACGGTCGACGAAAAGGGCCCTCATATGGCCTTTAAGATCACGGGGGCCGATGTGTTCAAGAAGTCGATGGACGATTTCTATCGCGACAATAAAGAGATCAAGAATGAGGCTGGCGATAAAGTACCCATTCGCGAGATCGCTTACGATGTAGAGACAGAGCGCGATTGGTTCGGGGGTATCCTTCAGTTTATTTTGCCCATTCTGGCATTTGCCGCGGTGTGGATATTGGTGATGCGCAAGATGGGTGGCGGTGCCGGCGGCGGACCCGGTGGTGGCGGAATCTTCAGCATCGGAAAATCAAAAGCTACTCTATTCGATAAAGGCACCCGCGTCAACATTACGTTTGCCGATGTGGCTGGTCTCGACGAAGCCAAGGTTGAGGTGATGGAGATCGTAGACTTTTTAAAGAATCCTAAAAAATACACCAACCTCGGCGGAAAGATCCCCAAAGGAGCCCTGCTGATCGGTCCTCCCGGAACCGGAAAGACCTTATTGGCCAAAGCAGTGGCCGGAGAAGCCCAGGTGCCCTTCTTTAGTTTGAGCGGATCCGATTTTGTGGAGATGTTCGTGGGAGTGGGTGCCAGCCGGGTGCGCGATCTCTTTAAGCAAGCGCGCGAGAAAGCTCCCTGCATCATTTTTATAGACGAGATCGATGCCATCGGGCGGGCCCGTGGCAAGAATGCGATGATGAGCAATGATGAACGGGAGAGTACGCTCAACCAAATGCTGGTCGAGATGGATGGATTCGGAACCGATGTGGGCATCATTGTGCTGGCCGCTACCAATCGACCCGATGTGCTCGATAGCGCGCTGCTTCGACCCGGTCGTTTCGATCGCCAGATCAGTATCGATAAACCCGATCTCAAAGGAAGGGAGGATATTTTTAAAGTGCATCTTAAGCCAATCAAGATCTCTAAGACACTCGATATTCACAAGCTGGCCGAGCAAACGCCCGGATTTGCGGGCGCCGATATTGCCAATGTATGCAACGAGGCGGCCCTGATCGCTGCCCGTAAGAACAAAGAGGCCGTTGACATGCAGGATTTTCAGGATGCCGTAGACAGAGTGATCGGCGGGCTCGAGAAAAAGAACAAGATCATTTCGCCCGAAGAAAAGAAGATCATCGCTTATCATGAGGCCGGTCACGCTATTTGCGGCTGGTTCCTTGAGCATGCTTATCCGTTGCTGAAAGTAACCATCGTTCCGCGTGGTACCGCCGCATTGGGTTATGCGCAATACACGCCTAAGGAGCAATATTTATACAACACCGATCAACTCAACGACCAGATCTGTATGACCTTGGGTGGCAGGGCCAGCGAAGATATTTTCTTCGGCAAGATCTCTACAGGTGCACAGAACGATCTGCAGCAAATTACCCGCACCGCTTACGCTATGGTCACCGTGTATGGCATGAACGAAAAAGTGGGTAATGTTAGTTTTTACGATCCGCAACAAGAGAACGCCTTTACTAAGCCTTACTCGGACGACACGGCCAAGATGATCGATTTTGAGGTGCGTCATCTTATTGATGAGGCGTATGCCAAGACCAAGCAGTTGCTTACCGATAAGCGTGCCGAGGTCGAGATACTTGCCAATGCGTTACTGGAAAAAGAAGTTCTTTTTCAAAGTGATGTAGAAGCCCTGATCGGAAAGCGTCCGTTCGAAGAGAAAAAGCCGTTAGCCGATCATACCCCGGTATCCTCTATCCCCGACTCACCTGTATCATCTGTGAGCGACGAACCGGCGGTGGCTAGTGAAGAACCGGCTGCGACCGCTACAGGGCCGGCCGTGTTACCCCCGGCTTTCCCTGATGAAACTGAATCGACCAACGAGGCCCCTCCTTATTAACGGATCTGTATGAACGTATCACCTGCCAAGGAAAATATGCTCAAGCGCATTCGAGAGGCGTTGGCCCATACCACGCCCATCCCTTTTCCGCAGAGTGAGAAAAACCAGGTCGTCTATCCGGCCCTTACCCAAGAACGCGAAATAGAATTTGCGGAACAATTCACCAAATTACAAGGCAAGTTCATCTATTGCATCAATCGGCAAGAGTTAGCGTTTCAATTTGCCAGTTTGGTACGCAAGCAAGATTGGTCACCGATCTTTTGTGCCGAAGAAAAGTTTATAGAGATGCTCGGGGAGCCCTTATCGGACCGACTTACCACTACTGATCTGGCCGGTTGCCAGGTGTCTGTTACCGGCTGCGAATACCTGGTGGCCCGCACCGGATCGATCGTCTTGAGCAGTGCCCAGCAACAGGGACGCACGGCCAGTGTCTATGCGCCCATCCATATTTGTATCGCCTTTGTAGATCAATTGGTCGACGATATCAAAGACGCGATGGGGGCCGCCCGCGAGAAGCATGGCGCTCAATTTCCGTCTTTGCTCACCTTGGCCACCGGTCCCAGTCGCACGGCCGATATCGAGAAGACATTGGTCGTTGGCGTACACGGACCCAAAGAAGTGTATTTGTTTTTGGTGGAATCCTGATATCGGACCGCTTTCTTACATTTATACCATGACTGCTGTCGATCGTCCCAGCCCTCCGGGAACTAAGATTTATTTTCTCTCCGATTTTCATTTGGGGGCGCCCACTGCCCCGCTCAGCTTGCAACGCGAAAAACTCATCTGTCGTTTTTTAGACCAGGCCATACAAGATGCTGCCGAGATCTTTCTGCTGGGCGACCTGTTCGATTTCTGGTACGAGTACCAGAAGGTCGTGCCTAAAGGGTACGTTCGTTTATTGGGGAAACTAGCCGCGTGCCATGATGCGGGTATCTCACTTTATTTTTTTGCCGGTAATCACGATATGTGGATGAAGGATTATTTTCAACAGGAGTTGGGTATCAAGATGTATTTCGATCCCATTTCCATCGAGCGAAACGGATGTCGGTTACACATTGGTCATGGAGATGGGTTGGGTCCTGGCGACGAAGGATACAAGCGATTGAAATCAATCTTTCGTAACCCGCTTTGTCAACGCTTATTTGGTTGGTTGCCTCCGGTAATGGGCATGGGGATCGCCGAGTATTTTAGCCGACAGAGCAGGGCCAAGACCGGCGCGGCAGAAGAAGTATTTCGTGGTCCCGACAAAGAGTGGCTTATTACCTATTGTAAAGAGCAATTGAAAAAGGCCCCCATCGATTATTTTATTTTCGGGCACCGTCATTTGCCTATCGATTGGGAATTATCTGCGTCCCCTTCTTCGGTTCGCTACATCAACTTGGGCGACTGGATCCGGTACTTTAGCTATGCGGTACTGGATGGCAGCGAACTTTCATTGCGGTTTTATACCGACCAGCATCATAAATTGATCACGAACCGGTAAAAAAAACAGGGTATGAATAGTTTCTGGCAACAGCAGTGGGGAGGGAATACCATCCAGGCTTACTCGATCGTGGGGATCGTCATCTTACTCGTGTGGTTATTCCGTCGGTATCTCTCTTCCATATTGGCCGGGTGGTTGTTCCGCTGGTTAGGGAGCGTGTTGAGCAAGGTAGAGCGCTCTCAATTCAATGCACTGGTCTTAACGCCCCTTCAGCGATTTGTGGTGATCGTGGTTTTGATCGTTGCCCTGTATCGACTTCAATTTCCGTCGGCGCTCAATTTCGAGGTCTATCGGTTTGAAGCCCGCGATATTTTACACGCCATCGGTAAATTATTGATCATTGCCACCCTTACCTCATTATTGTTACGCGGTATCGACTTTGCCGCGATCTTACTTGAGAAAAGGGCCAGCCGAACACCCGATCTTTCCGATAACCAGTTGATCGTTTTCTTTAAGGATTTCTTTAAGGTGATCTTGGTGATCAACGCGGTATTGCTCGTTCTCAGCTTTGTGTTCGGATTTGATATCGGTAGTTTAGTGACCGGATTGAGCATTGTGGGCGCTGCCATTGCCTTGGCGCTACGGGAGAGTCTCGAAAACCTGATCGCGTCGTTCATTATCTTTTTCGATAAGCCCTTTATTACCGGCGACCTGGTCAAGGTCAATGCTATTACAGGCACCGTCGAAAAGATCGGACTTCGCAGTACTCGTATTCGTACCGAGCAAAAGACCTTTGTGACGGTTCCCAATAAGCAGATGGTCGATAGCATTCTCGATAATCTTTCGCTGCGTTCTCAACGCAGGGCCGACGTCAAGCTCGAGTTGTCGGCCAAGGCCACACCGGCACAGCTTGAGGCTTTAGTTAAGGCGATCAGATCTTTATTGCTACAACCCCCTATCGAGCAGTCCTCGGTATTGCTTTCGGATATTCGTTCCGGGTCGGTATTTATTGAGGCGGATTATTACACAGCGCCACTCCCGCTCGAAGCCTTTAATGCTTTGCGCGAAAAGATCAATGTGCAGATACTCTCCCTGGTACACGAAATGGAACTGGAGTGGCCGGCCGATGGTCGGGCCTCTAAAATGGCGTAGGGTTTAATACGCTTATTGCGGAAATCCTTTTTGAATGATCTCTCCGATCTCGCGGTCAAACTGGCCGTAACGTCCGTACTCGACCACACGCCCTAACTCTTTACCTTGACGATAAACGATGATGGTAGGCACCAGATCGACATGCAGGGTGGCACTTAACTGGCCCCAGGTAGTTTTGTTCCGGTCGACGCCAACCAGTGATATCCTTTCGGCTGCTAGTGCTGCCGCATCGGCCAGTGCAAAGAAGCGGGGAATGATAAAATGAGAGTCCTCGCACCAGGTTCCCATAAAAATCAAAAAGCGAACGGAGTCTTTGTATTGACGAAGCATTTGTAGTCCCGCCGCATGGGGCTGGTAGGCCTTATAGTTTTCCTGCATCCAGGTAAAGCTGCTCTCTTGTTCCAGCACTGCACGGGTCAACCAACCTTTGAGCGTTTTTTCGTTGGGTCTTTCTTGTAGTGTTTCGTAGGGTGTTTGCCCCAAAGCCGCTATAGATAGCAGCGAAAGGGCAAGGCCAAGGATTTGTTTGCGATACATGGTTCAGCTATAAATTCTCTAAAGATTAGTGCGAAGCTCCACTAAAAAATTTCGGATCTGTTGCAGCGACTGGATCAGGGCGAACCGGTCCTCCGCTTTTTTATTTTTCTTGAGATAATCGCGGGCGCCGTCGATCGTAAACTTTCTTCTGCGTAGCAGGTCGTAGATCAAGACCAGGTTTTTGATATCGACAGGCCTAAAGTAACGGTCTCCCTTTCTGTTCTTACGGGGTTGCAGAATATCGAACTCTGTTTCCCAATAGCGGATCAAGGATTGTTTCTCCCGAAACATCGTGGCCACTTCTCCAATCGAGTAATACTGTTTTTTAAAGAGTTCTTCGTCTTCGGGTATCTCGATCAGATCGACACGGCTGGCAATTTCCTTGAGTGAACGTCTCCCTCTTTTTCCGGGGGTGGCAGTTGGATTCTCTTTGAGCTTGATTCTTCTGATGCCCACCAATGGTTCTTCTGTACCTATGGTAGTGTCCATCACCACCGCTGGCTCGGGGGCGTTGTTGGCCATATCCATCCGGGTCGGCTGCTCGGTAACCACCGTAGCGGGCTTAGTCTCCATTACAACGGTAGGTGAAGCGAGTGATTCGGTTCGTACCGGTTCGGCTGGTTCCACACTAATGGAGTTGGTTACCGTAACCGGAGGCGGCGTATCAAAGTCCAGTTGTATCTGGGTGAGCGGTTTCTTGGCCATAGGCTACTGTAAAGATAATAAAGGACCTCTCCGTTGCGCCGAATTGGGAGTGCTGTGGAAAACTAGCTCTTTCTTAGTCCAAGCTTTGATTGGAGGCTGCGGCTTGCGTGAGTATGCGATCGAAGTGGGCAGGGGTCAGATCATTATAGAAGAAATAGATCGGATCGATGGGTCTTCCATTTTTAATGACCTCATAGTGGCAATGAGGTCCTGTGGACTTGCCTGTGCTGCCTACCCATCCAATTACCTCGCCTCGCTTTACAGTTTGCCCGACCCTGGCCTTGACCCTGACCATATGAGCATAGAGTGTTTTATAGCCATAACCATGGTTGATGATCACATGGCGCCCGTATCCATTTCCGGTATTACCCGCTGTCTCTACCCGTCCGTTGGCCGTGGCATAGATGGGAGTGCCTTGCGGGGCGGTAAAATCCAGACCGGGATGCAACTTAGTGGTCTTATAAATGGGGTCAATGCGATAGCCAAACCCGGAGGCGATCCGATTTAGATTTTTGTTGCTCACCGGTTGAATGGCAGGGGTGTGCGCCAATAATTTTTCTTTCTCTTTGATCAGCTGTGCTACCTGTTGGTAAGAAGATCGTTGGGCCTGTATGCGGGCTAGTACGGCATTGACGGTCTGGGTTATGGAGGTGACCAACTCGCGGCTTCCCAGCTTCTCTACTTTGGCGATCTCGAGTTGCGTGGCCATCTCTTGTGCACGGGCACTATCGGGAATAGGGGTCGCTTCGAAGATGGCGCGGTATACTTCGTTATCTCTTTTTTCCAGCTCCTTCATCTGTTGCTCCATACGCTGCACCGCTTCGGCCAAGGCAACATAATCTTCTCTCATCTCGCGATTTTGAAGTTCCAGAATTTTTTCTTTGGGAGACCCGATAAAACGAAAGGCCAGGTAGGCGATCAGCGCTGCGGTAACCAATGCCGATGCGACAAATCCGAAAACACGCAACAGCTTTACCCGCAAGGGGGTTTCGAGTCGCTCATAGCGAAGCGTGTTGGTGTTATAAAAGTACTTTACCTTCTTCATCCCAAAGCGCAGCTGCGTTTAATATTGCCTTACCTTTGCCAGCATTGCGACATAGACAAATATAGCATTTACCCCCCATGATGACCTCGTTCGAAATACGCAAGGCCTTTCTCGATTTTTTCGCTTCTAAGGGACATACTATCGTGCCCTCTGCCCCCATTGTGGTCAAGAACGATCCTACACTCATGTTTACCAACGCGGGCATGAACCAGTTCAAGGATTATTTTCTGGGCAATAAAAAGGCCCCTTATTCTCGGGCGGTCGATACCCAAAAATGTCTCCGCGTTAGCGGTAAGCATAACGATCTCGAAGAAGTGGGGGTAGATACCTATCATCACACCATGTTCGAGATGCTCGGTAACTGGAGCTTTGGTGATTATTTCAAGAACGAAGCCATTGAATGGAGTTGGCAATTGCTGACCGACGTATATAAAATTCCCAAAGATCGATTATACGCGACGGTCTTCGAAGGCGATCGTAACGAGAACATCCCTCCCTCTACAATAGCGCTGGCAAAATGGAAGACACTGCTGCCTGACGATCATATTGTCTTTGGCAATAAGAAAGATAATTTTTGGGAGATGGGCGATACCGGGCCTTGTGGTCCTTGTAGCGAGATCCATATTGACTGCCGACCCGACGAAGAGAGAAAGCAAGTGCCGGGCCGCGAATTGGTCAACAAAGATCATCCCCAGGTCATTGAGATCTGGAACAACGTGTTTATTCAATTCAATCGAAAAAAAGACGGTAGTCTCGAACCCTTGCCCGCCACGCATGTCGATACAGGAATGGGATTGGAACGGTTGGTACGTGTATTGCAGGGGAAGACCTCTAATTACGATACAGATATATTTACGGGTGCCATTGGTGCTACCGAAAAAATTTGCGAGGTCCGCTATGATGGGTCCGATACCAAGCAGGCCGTTGCCTTTCGGGTTATCGCCGATCATATTCGCGCCATCGGATTTACCATTGCCGACGGGCAGCTCCCCTCTAATACCGGAGCGGGATACGTGATCAGACGCATTCTTCGCCGTGCCGTTCGCTACTATTATTCGTATTTGAATTATCGTCAACCCTTACTTACGCAACTAGTACCCGTGTTGGCAACTCAGTTCAAAGACGTGTTTCCTGAATTGCAGCAGCAAGTCGAATTTGTGGCTCGCGTGGTGCGCGAAGAAGAAGAGGCTTTCTTGCGCACCCTCGAAAAAGGACTTCGTCGCATTGACGATATCGTACAAGCGACAAAAGAGGGAACGATCGCAGGGACTGCCGCCTTTGAACTCTACGATACCTATGGATTTCCGATCGATCTGACCCGACTTATCGCTTCCGAACAAGGACTGCGTGTAGACGAGGCTGGGTTTGAGGTAGAGATGAAACAACAAAAAGAGCGTAGCCGTGCGGCCACAGCTGTGGATGCCGGCGATTGGACCGTCTTGCAAGAAGGCGCTAATCAGTTCGTCGGCTATGAGCAACTCGAGACCCCCGCACAAGTACTCAAGTACAGAAAGGTTACGGCCAAAGGGAAAGAGGGCTATCAGTGGGTTTTGAGTGTAACGCCATTTTATGCCGAGAGTGGCGGGCAGGTCGGCGATACCGGTTGGTTACGCTTCGGCGACCAGACCATTGCTGTGGTCGATACTAAAAAAGACAATGACCTGATTGTTCATTATACAGTAGAGATGCCTGCGGTGGTAACCAATGCGGTCATAGCCTCGGTAGATGCGCACTTGCGTCAGCAAACGGCCGCTCATCATACGGCCACGCATCTGTTGCATGCGGCCCTTCGCCAAGTGCTCGGTACCCATGTCGCTCAAAAAGGTTCGTTAGTAGAGGCGGCTCATCTACGATTCGACTTTTCGCATTTTGCAAAAGTTACGGCCGACGAACTCTTGCAGATCGAAACCGTTGTCAATACTAAGATCAGAGAAAATATACCGGTGGTCATTAAGACCATGGCCAAAGACGAGGCCTTACAACTTGGGGCCATGGCTTTGTTCGGCGAAAAATATGG
>JBJTFT010000011.1:0-6864 GCA_046093525.1 Sphingomonadales bacterium
CTCAACCTCAGTCGTGGTAACCCCAACCTGATACCCGAGTTTACGAGTTCGGTCGAGCTCTCGTACCAAAAGACCTTTACCAACAAGGATAATTTTATTGCATCGGCCTACTTTAAGCAGACTGACAACCTGATCACTCGCTACCAAGATAAAGAGATGAATGCCACCTCTGGCAAAGATGTGTTGATCAATACGTTCATCAATGCCAACAGCAGTTATGTAACGGGACTGGAGCTGGTATCGAAAAACAAAATGAGATCGTGGTGGGACCTGACCTCTAATTTCAACCTCTTTACCTCCGTTATCAAATTAAGCGACCCTACGCTGGCCAATATTGACCCGTTCGGCTCCTTCTTTATCAAGCTCAACAATAGCTTTAAGCTTCAAAAAAGCCTTACCCTTCAAATATCCGGCGAATATCAATCGCGTTCGGTGTTGCCACCCGGTGGCAGTGGCGGCGGAGGCGGTGGCAGATGGGGCGGTGGTATGGGCGGCATGTTTGGCGGAGGTATGTTCGGTCAAGCCAGTGCCGCGCAAGGATATCAGAAAGCCAATTATTTTGTGGATGCGGCCCTTCGTTTTGAATTTGGAAAAACAAAGCAGGGTAATATTTCGTGGAATATAAATGATATTTTCAGAACCCGTCGGCAGCAGATCTTCTCCTCCTCTACCCTATTTGTACAGGATGTCTTTCGTCGCAGAGATCCGCAGCTAATGCGGTTGAATGTTGGATGGCGCTTTGGAAAATTCGATCCCAACCTGTTCAAACGCAAAAGCAACAAGTTGATGGGCGAAGGCATGGAAAACATCAATATGTGAGCATAAAAAGAAGGCTTCATATTGTCTGTCCTGTGGCTCCATGGCCGCTAACGAGCGGCAGCCAGATCGATATGTTCTACCGTCTTCGAAGCTTACAGGCCGAAGGAGTCAGCATCGTGCTTCATTATTTTTCGCTTCCCGAAGAGCGACATCCGACCGAACTCAATCCCTACTGTGAGGCCATTCACATTTATCCGCTGCTGAAAAGGGGGACTCGACAACTACCCAAAAGTATTCGGCATCGCATCGACCCAGCCCTCCTGGAAACGTTGCAAAAAGATAGCGACCCGATCTTACTAGAGGGATTATCCTGCTGCGGTTTTATAGATAAGCTGGACACTGAAAAACGGAAAATAGTAGTAAGAATACAGCAGTTGCAGCACCGGTACTTGCAAGAAAAGGCCAAGTCCACCCGACAACCGATCGAATGGATACGGACACGTATCGAACGAAGAAAACTACTTCGATTTAAAAGACGGCTGCCCCCGACAGTATTATTCGCTTGTGTAAACCAAGGGCAGTCTGCTTATTACAGAGAGCAACTAGGCCTTACTGCTGCTATTCCATTGCCGGTGTTTTCTCCCTATGCCAAGGTGCGCTCCAAAGAGGGCCTGGGCAGCTTTTGTCTTTTTCAAGGAAACCTCGCTGAGAAAGAAACCGAAAAGATCCTTGTTTGGCTACTGACCAAAGTTTTTTCCAGGGTGCAGATTCCCTTCGTGATCGCCGGACAAAATCCGTCGGCACGTATCGAAAAACTAGTGCATCTGTATCAGCACACCTGCCTAGTGGCCAACCCCGGAGAAGCCGAATTAGATGATCTGATCCAAAAAGCACAAACGCATGTACTCCCCTCGTCGGTAAGTGACGGCACCAGCCTTCGGTTGCTGCATGCCGTCTCGATGGGAAGGCATTGTATCTGCAACGCCAATGCGCTCCGAGACTCTCCGCTCAAAGAAGCTTGTTACAGGACAGAAACAGCAGCTGGCATCGCTTCTCTGATAACACAATTACAATATCGCCCCTTTGGAGAAGAAGAAATAGAAATCAGAGAGAGACTTTTACAGGAAACCTTCGACAACCAAAAAAACACGACCACCCTTACTGCATATTTATGGTAGCATTGTCTACTACCTTGCCTTGTTCGGTGCGGATCAATCGGGCAGGGAATTTTTGCACCACTATATAATCGTGCGTAGCCATTACCACAGTGGTGTTATAGTCGCGAGAGATATGGAACAATAACTTCATGATCTCGTCGGAGGTTTCAGGGTCGAGATTTCCGGTGGGCTCATCGGCCAAGATCAACTTAGGCGAATTCAACAAGGCACGCGCGATGTCGACCCGCTGCTGTTCGCCCCCGCTCAACTCAAAAGGCATCTTGAACCCTTTTGATTTAAGCCCCACTTTATCTAGCACATCCGCAATCTTTTCGTTCATTAATCGCTCATCGCTCCAGCCCGTAGCGCGTAATACGAATTTGAGATTATCATTGACATTGCGATCGGTGAGCAGCTGAAAATCCTGAAAGACCACTCCCAAGTTGCGACGCAGATAGGGCACCTTTTTCCAATCTAACCCTTTCAACGAAAAACCAGCCACGGTAGCTTCGCCCTCTACCAATGGTAATTCTCCATACAAGGTCTTAAGCAGACTAGATTTTCCGGTACCGGTCTTTCCGACCAGGTATACGAACTCCCCTTTGTTGACCTGCAGATGCACATCGGCCAATACCAATCCGGAGCCCTGGTAGATATTTACGTGTCGAAGGTCAATTATAGCGTCAGACATAGAGAGGTTTTATGCAAAATACTATCATTTAACCGCAATAGTTCAAAATTGAAGTCGCTCCGAGCCGGCCACTATTTCCAGCGACTTGACCGCCGCCTGCTCTACATGCCCAATGATCTGCGCCTCGACACCGAAACTACGGGCCAGATCCATCAAACGGGCAGCCTCGTCTTTACGCGTATAGATCTCCATTCGGGTGCCCATATTGAACACCTGGTACATCTCGCGGGCATCCGCTCCGCTGGCTTTTTGTACCAGATCGAATACGGGAGGTGGGGTAAATAAATTGTCCTTGATCACTTTTAGTGGGCCGGGCAGGTATTTAAGGCACTTGGTCTGTCCGCTGCCGCTACAGTGCACAAGGCCGTGAATGGCATCAAAATGATCGTTGATCATAGCTGCCAGCACCGGAGCAAAGGTGCGGGTTGGACTCAATAATAAATGACCTATGGTTACTGACTGTTCTCCAATAGAGATCGTATCGCCTAGTTGATGGGGCCCGATATAAACGACAGCTTCGTCGAGTCCATTATCGTATGACTCCGGAAAACGGGCACCATAGGTCTTGTGCAAGCTATCATGGCGCGCGCTGGTCAGTCCATTGCTTGCCAAACCGCTATTGTAGGCAGATTCGTAGTTGGCTTGTCCGTATCCTGCCAATCCAACGATCACATCGCCAGGGGCGATCTTTTGATTGGTAATGAGCTTTGCCTTAGGCCAACGGGCCGTCATGGTTCCATTGACGGTGATCGTTCTGACCAGATCACCAACATCAGCCGTTTCTCCGCCCAGATAATGAATATCGATCCCGTACGGGCGCATCAACTCAAAAAAAGATCGTGTACCCTCTATGATCGCCTCGAGCACTTCGCCCGGAATCAGCCGCTTGTTACGGTCGATGGTAGAAGAAAAAAGTAAGGGAGAGGTAACTCCCACGCAAAGCAGATCATCGAGATTCATCACGATGGCATCTTGCGCTATCCCTTTCCAGACCGAGAGATCACCGGTCTCACGCCAGTATAAATAGGCCAAAATACTTTTGGTACCGGCACCATCGGCATGCATGATGTTGACCCAATCCTTATCGTTACATAGGTAATCGGGGTAGATCTTACAAAAGGCATCGGGGTATAATCCGGGATCGAGTCCGCGCGTGGCCTGGTGGACTTCTTCTTTTTGTGCCGATACGCCGCGTTTTGAGTAGAGTGACATACTGCTCGGTAACGATGAGTTTGAAAGACAAATTTACTGATTACTGCCCGTTCGGTCAACTCAAAACAGACAGCTATCTTTGCGACCCATGAAGGTTCATTTCGACATAGAGAAACTGCCGGTCTTTACGTGTGCTGTTGTTACGATCGGAACCTTTGACGGCGTGCACCATGGCCATCGGCAAGTGCTTGCCAAACTGATCGAAAGAGCCCGAGAAGTCGGAGGTGAATCGGTCATCATCACCTTTCATCCCCATCCTCGAAAGGTGGTGGCATCGGCCATACTGGGCATTCGACTACTCAATACCCTGGAGGAACGATTAAAATTATTATCTACCCTGGCTGTCGACCATGTGGTGGTGGTTCCTTTTACCGATGCCTTTGCCAACCTTACCGCCGATCAATACATCACCGATTTTTTGATCAAAAGATTCAACCCGCATACGATCATCACCGGGTACGATCACCAATTTGGAAGAGACCGATCGGGCAACTTTCAGCTGCTACAGCAAATGGCCGGCCCGTATGGCTACCAGCTCGAGGAAATTCCAAAACATGTGCTGGAACATATCTCGATCAGTTCTACGCGCATCAGAGAGGCCTTACTGCATAGCGAGATCGAAAAAGCCAATCGGCTACTAGGATACCCATTCTTTTTTACCGGCGTGGTCGTACATGGCAATAAAATCGGGCGAACCATCGGCTATCCTACCGCCAACCTGCGGGTAGAGGATAGCGAAAAGATAGTACCCGGAAACGGCATCTATGCCGTCTATGCGCAACCCCAACACTACGATCGAGCCCTAAAGGGCATGATGAGCATTGGCTTCAGACCCACGGTGGATGGCAAAAACAGGGTCATAGAGGTCAACCTGTTTGGCTTTGATGAGGATATTTATGATCAGCTTCTCACGGTCCATGTACATCACTACCTGCGATCCGAAAAAAAATTCGAGAATCTGCCTGCCCTCGTTGAGCAATTACATATCGATAAGGCTAACAGCCTGCAACTACTCTGATCAAAATTCGATCAGGTATTGTAACTTCTCGGGTTCGTCAAAAAAGTCATCGATATCGACACTGAGCGTGACTCTTTTTTTATCCTCCGATAGTTTTAACGACTTCCCCTCTATCTTGGTTGCCGGACGTGGCAAATTGATTATGTAGGTAGATTTCATAGAAAGACCCATTCCGGAAAGTTCACGCATGGCTTTCAAAAACTCATCACCTTCGGCACGAGCGTACCGCTCTTTGTTTAGTACCCGCTGGATACTTCCGGAAGAGATCGAAAGGTCGTAGTAATCCTCAAAACTGCTCGGAGAGGGCATTTGTCGACCTCCCGTAGGTAGCTTATCGCCCAATTGACGACGCGCCGCATCTCCTAACAATTTTCCGGATAATGGCTGAACAAGGGCTGCCTGACCATAATTATCAAATGGCATTCTGATACCGGTCTTCATTTGGTCGGCACTACTGTTCATTTGAATGGAGAGACTGGCCCGGGCTACGAGTGCCTTCTCTTCTGCAGAGAGTCCGGCCAAACTATCGGCCGCATCGGACAGTGAAATAACCGTATCCATTTTTCGATTATCAAGTTCGGCAAGACTTTGCGCTGCACCCATTTGACGGGCCAACCCCAGCAGATCGCCCATATCGGTAGAGGAAGCGAACAACCCTCCTCCCTGCTCGTTGAGTGTAATCTCTTGGGTGTTGTCCAAACAGCCGGCCAACAAAAAGGAAAGACAACCGATCCATAAAAAGTAAGTACGCATAAAAAAGATTTAAGGGTGTAAATCGGATAGATCGAACTATTATAATAGAATTTTCATGACCAATTCTCTGAGTAACGAAGCATCGGAGGTCCCGGCCGCACTAATACCTACCGACCTTAAATTAAAGTGATGCAATAAAAGGAGCACCTTTTCCGTAGCCGAATAATCAAAATTACGAGCAGCCGCCTTGTACTCTTTTAGAAAGAAGGGAGGCACCCCCAACGTGGCGGCAATCGTTTTGTCATCGCCTCCGCTAACGCCATAGAGCATGAATACTTTTGAAAAGAAACCATACAGCGAAGGTAGGACGAGTTGAATGGGGCCCGCCTTGGGATTGCCTTCAAAGTAATTGATGATCCGAAGACATCGGGACGTATCTTTTTTGGCCAATGCCGTTTGCAGCTCAAAGACATTGTATTCTTTACTGATTCCCACATACCGCTCAACATCATCGGCCGAAATGGATCTTCGATCTCCCAGATTAACGGCCAGCTTCTCCAGTTCGTTCTCGATACGCTGCATGTCAGAACCAATATGATCGACCAGTAAACTTAGGGCCATGGGTTGTATCGACAACCCCTTTTCGCTGACTAGCGACTCGGCAAAAGAGCGTAGGTCTTGTTCATATAGTTTTTTGGTACTGACCAATACCCCTTTGTCTTTGATGAGCTTGGCAAACTTGCGACGATTGTCCAGCTTCTTTTCTTTGTAGCCGATGACCAAGACGGTAGAATCGAGCGGCTGCTCGAGATATGACTCCAATTTGTCGATATCACGCATGTGTTGCGCTTCTTTGATCAGCACAACCTGTCTCTCGGCAAACATGGGATAACGCTTACAAGCATTGATCACATCGGGCCAAGAAGCATCGCGACCATAAAAGATAGTCAGATTAAAAGAAGCCTCCGATTCGGGCAGCAGGCGTTGCTCTGCATAATTCAATACCTGGTCTATGTAATAATCCTCCTCTCCCTCGATCCAGTAAACGGGCTTAAATTTTCCTTTCTTCCAATCGGCTATGATAGCGGGTCCGCTCATAAAACACTAATATACAACGAATCAAAAATCTATCAGCCGATCATTGATCAGGATCATCCCTTAATTTAAGAATAATTTCACACGCCCGCAAGGCACATTCGTTAATTTGCAGGTATCCCACCCCTTTTTCCATCCTAAATTCACCACGTATGAATACACCCCTACAAGGTCGCCCCGACGACAATCAACAGTCGGCCGCCCTCAAGAAAAAGAACAACATCATTGTCGTTTTATTG
>JBJTFT010000012.1:0-17534 GCA_046093525.1 Sphingomonadales bacterium
ACTTTTCATATGTCTATGAGAAAAGCAATAATTAGTATTGTATTGAGCTCTTCTGCCTTCTTTGCCATGGCGCAGTCTTCTTCAAGAGGTCTCTTTGTGATGTCGTCAGACCCTGCAACCCCTATACAATATGCGAATCTGCGTGAAGTAGATGCCACCGGGCGATCGCTTGTAAAGGACATATTCGACATGCAGCGTAATTATGCCGCCCTGGGGTCAACGGCCGATACGCTTGCCACCCCGTTGGGGGGCTCCGTGGCCGCTATGGCCTTTGACCAACGCTCCAATCGCATTTTCTTTTTTCCGCAATACTCCTCCGAGCTTCGTTTCATTGACCTGGACAAGAAGGGTCCCCGTTTTACATCGCTTCATCAACAATCGTTACAGTTGCTTCGCCATCGCAATGATGTGGCCAATCAGATCACACGCATGACCATTGGTGCCGATGGCTATGGATATGCACTTACCAACGATGCCGAGCATCTGATCCGATTTTCTACTACCGGAGCACCCACCATCATAGATCTGGGTGTCTTGACCGACGATGCCGCCAACACTGTTTTCGTTAAGTCCAGTTGCACCTCTTGGGGCGGTGATATGGTGGCCGATAAAAATGGCAACCTAATTTTGATCACCCAAAGCAATTTTGTTTTTTCCATTAATATCGATCAACGAGTGGCCCACTACCTCGGTCAGATCGAAGGATTACCCGCCGGATTTACGACCAACGGAGCGGCCGTTGACGAGCAGGGAGCTCTTTTGTTGAGTTGTGGCAGTTCTCGTACCCTGCAACTTTCCCAGCATCTTTTCCGGATCAATGATATTCGGCAACTAAAGGCCGAACCGGTCGATGCCAGTGCCATCCCCGGTTTTGGAAATATATCCGACATGGCCAGCAGTTTTATCTTATCCGTACCCCGTTCTTCGTCGACCGAAAAGTCTGTGGTAGTCAGCCCCTCTGCGCCGGTAAAAAATATAACCACGGCTCCTTCGTTCACCGTTTTCCCGAATCCCGTAAGTACAGGAACTTTCAGTATTCGCGCTCAGCATATCGCAGAGGCCGGTGATTATACCTTGCTGGTGTCTGACATGACCGGGCGGGTAGTGATGGAGCGTTCCGTTGCCATGCAATCCAAGAGCAGTACGCACTCTTTTTCGCTGCCTGCTCTGTCCTCTAAAGGGACCTATGTGGTCATGCTGGTCGACTATTTCAAGCGCACTGTTTTCTCTACACAGTTGATCGTAGAATAAAGCCCTGCACGGCTTCGCCGTGAATGGGATTCATTTCGCTTCGCTCAATGTTTCTGCTCTTCGAGCAAGGATTCATTTCGCTTCGCTCAATGCTCCTTTTCGCATTGGTCGTACCCAAAGCCTTGCACGGCTTCGCCGTGAATGGGGCTTTTTCATTGGATGCTTAGGCAAGCAAGCTTGCCACGCCCCAAACGAAAAAGCCCCCAGCACTTCGTGCTGAGGGCTTTGTGACCCCGTCAGGATTCAAACCTGAAACCTTTTGATCCGTAGTCAAATGCTCTATTCAGTTGAGCTACGGGGCCGAACCGGCTACTGTTACAACAAGGTTGCACAGGTGCCAAAGGGGTGCAAATATACACTAAAATTCAATAATGCCAGCGCACAAAGGCTTCTATGGCGGCATAATGGGTTAGTCCCAGATCGGCATAGAGAGAAGCGGTTTGGGCGTTCCGCTCTTCGGCCCGTTGCCAAAATTCTCTCGAATCGGCGCCCTGAAAGGGGACCATATCTTTTTGGGACTGGTGAATAAAAATACCATATCTCTTTTTGAGGACCTGGTCGGGACTCATCGGAACGGCCATTTCGATCTCCTCGATATTCCACTCTTGCCAGGCGCCTTTATAGAGCCAGAGCCAGCAATCGTTGATCCAAGGATCGCCAGCGGCTTTAAGGCGACGCAGGGCCTCCACCACGGCGTTAAAGCAAACGATATGGGTGCCGTGCGGATCGGCAAAGTCTCCGGCACAATAGACCTGTTGAGGGGTAAGCTGGCGCAGCAGCTCCATGGTGAGTTTGATATCCTTCTCGGAAAGCGGTTTCTTTTCGATCGTGCCGGTTTCGTAAAAGGGCAGATGCATAAAGTGGATCTGTGATTCAGGTATACCAACATAGCGACAAGTGGCTTTAGCCTCGCCTCGACGGATGAGCCCCTTGATATTTCTGATCATGGAGGTATCTACTTGATGCGATTTTTTCTTGGCTAAAAAACGTTGTGCATCGGCGAGTATCTTTTTGGTTTTTGTGGTGTTGATACCCGCGATCGATTCAAAACCGATGGCAAAATCCAGATAACGTGTAACGAACTCATCGGTAACGGCTATGTTGCCACTGGTTTGATAGGCTACATGCACCTCATGACCTTGATCGTGAAGCCGCTGAAAGGTGCCTCCCATGCTGATGATATCATCATCTGGATGCGGAGAAAAGATAACCACTTTTTTAGGCCAAGGGTTGGAACGCTCGGGATGGGCAGGGATCAACACATTCGGCTTACCGCCCGGCCAGCCGGTCAAGGTATCGCGCAGCAAATAGTACACCTGCAAATTGATCTCATAGACATCGCCCTTCTCCACAAGCAGATCACCGAGCCCAAATTCATTGTAATCGCTACTGGTCAAACTAAGTACTGGTTTTTGCAGCTTAAGGGCCATATTGACGACGGCCTTTTTGATCATCTGCGGAGTCCATTCGCAATCTCCGGTAAGCCAGGGAGATTTAAAACGGGTCAACTCGGCCGCGGCGGCCTGGTCGGTAATAAAAAGCACGTCCTCGTGATTTTGTAACAGCGAAGCGGGAATACTTTCGCTATCATCGTCCTCTACGGCCTGCTTAATGACGGGCGCTTTGCCGGAGCCCCAGGCCATCAAGATGATCTTTCTGGCTTTTAAAATAGTGCTGATGCCCATGGTGATGGCTAGTCTGGGCACCTCGGCAATGTTGGCGAATTCATAGGCATTCGCCATTCGGGTAGAGTTATCGAGCGTAATCAGCCGCGTCTTCGAGTAGAGTCCTGAACCTGGCTCATTGAATCCGATATGTCCGTTGTTGCCAATTCCTAAGATCTGCAGATCGATTCCACCCGCCTCTTCGATCTTTTTTTCGTAGGTGCGGCAATGCTCCTTGATTTTTTCTTTAGGCGTTTGCCCGTCGGGTATGTGAATGTTCTTGGAGGCAATGTCGATATGATCGAACAGGTTGGCATGCATAAATCGATGATAGCTCTGCAATGCCTGGGGTTCTATTGGGTAGTATTCATCGAGATTGAACGTAACGACGTTCTTAAAACTGAGCCCTTCTTCGCGGTGCAATCGTATCAATTCGGCATACAGCGAGCGTGGGGTAGAGCCGGTGGCCAATCCCAGCACGCATTTTTCTTTTTTCTTTTGCTTCTCTTTGATGAGCGTGGCGATCTGCCGGGCTACCCAGCGAGATCCGTCCGTTGAGTCCTCTACGATCTTTACCGGTATTTTCTCAAAACTGTCGGCAAGGTTAGTAAAGGATTTTTTGGTGGGCATGAAGGCTATTTACTTACAAAAATAATTTATTAAGTTCAAGGGAAGTGCGGGATTTTGCAGGCTTATGCGTAAATGGAGTAAAAATTAATACAAACTTATTTCATCCACAAAAAGCCAAGCGGGTTTTCCTTCTCCGGCCTGACCGCTCGGAATGGCCCCAAAGTTCTTTACCATTACTTTAATAAACCTGCATTTAGTATTAATTATCAGCTCTTTGCTCTTCATGGCACTTTCATAAAAGTCTTCGTGATTAAGCTGGCTTGCTTCGAGTTTGGTAAAAAGGATTCCATCTTCCGAGCTATGGACCTCTATGGCGGCGGGAGGATATATCCAACTGCCTGGCTGTTGCAAAAACGAGACCTCTACCTTGGTCAGTGTCGTTTTCTCGCCCAGATCGATCACAGCCTCTGCGTCTGTGCCACTGAATCCCAGATAGTCCCTTGTTCGGCTGTATCCTTTGTTAGCTTTGATGCCATTGACCAGCGTCAAGGCGCCATCGCCCGGATAATTTTTGGAAGCCGGGGTAATAAGGGTGATCTTTTTTCCGGCTGCCTTGTGTAATTGAAATAATTGTTCGAAGCGACTTTTAATGGTACCGGTAAGACTGTCTTTGCTCTGCGCGCGCATCAACCCGCTTTTGGTAATGGGTAGTGCATCGCGGTAGGGGATGGCGGTATTGTTTTGAACCCACTCGATCACGGTGCCCGGCGCTTTTGTACGAAGCGAGAGCGCTAACCCTGTGTTACCCGGCTGGGTCGTAATGCCTGCGGTTATATCAAAGTAGGCAGCGCTGGTTTGAACGCCCCACTGTTTATACCGATCGAAGAAAACAGGTAATCTTTTCTCGAATGCGGTCCAGTTTTTTTGTGCGGGTACGGTCCAACTTACCTCACTTAGTGCGGCTATTCGAGGAAAGATCATGTACTCGATCTTCGAGGGATACGCCATGTACTCGGTCCAGACATTCGCCTGCGTTCCCAACACGTAGTTCTCGTATCCGCCGGAAAGTGCGGGTGGAACCGGGTCGTACCGATATACCTTTTCGATGGAGTTGTATCCTCCAATGGTCACCGAGTCTTCGTTCTCGCTCTGGGAGTGATCGAAATAAACCGGATTGCCCGGTGTCATAATGACCTCGTGCTTTTCTTTGGCCGCCTCGATTCCTCCGCTTTCTCCGCGCCAACTCATCACCACCGCATTGGGCGCCAATCCTCCTTCCAATATCTCGTCCCATCCGATCAGGGTCTTTCCTTTTTTGTTCAGATAATGCTCTATCCGCTTTACAAAATAACTCTGCAATTCGTGTTCGTCCTTTAGTTGTAGCGATTCTATCCGTTGCTGACAGCGCTTGCAATACTTCCAGTGATTTTTAGGACACTCATCTCCGCCGATATGAAAATAGGAGGAAGGAAAAAGAGCACTCACTTCGTCGATCACTTTTTCCAAAAAGAGAAATGTCGAGTCGTTGCCCGCGCAAAATACATCATCAAAGACGCCCCAAGTCTCTTGTACAAGCTTTATGGACCCTTGTTTTTGTTGTTGGGCAGAGGCCTGCGAGATCATAGTAGCGGGAATGGCCGTAGGCTTTTCCGGATAACAGCTTAACCAGGGATATGCGGCAATGGCGGCACTGCTATGGCCAGGCATTTCAATTTCTGGAATGACCTCTATAAACCGTTGTTGTGCATAGCTGACTACCTCACGAATTTCCGCTTGGGTGTAGAAGCCACCATGCGGCGTGTTATCGTTGCCCTTGCCCGGATATCTTCCGATGATCGTGCCATTACGCCATCCGCCTATGCTGGTCAGTAACGGAAACTGTTTGATCTCGATTCGCCAGCCCTGATCTTCGGTAAGGTGCCAGTGAAATTTATTGAGTTTGTGATAAGCGAGCCAATCGATGTATTGCTTGATAACGGCGACCGGAAAAAAATGTCTGCCGACATCAAGATGCATCCCACGGTAAGAAAAACGTGGAAAGTCTTCGATGAGTACGGCCGGACACTCCCAATTTCCTTTTTTGTTGCGCTGTAGTAGTTGCAACAAGGTGCGTGTGGCATAAAAGGCTCCTTCTAAATTACTTGCCTTGATCAAAATGCCCTCGCCCGAAACGGTCATCTCATAGCCGGGTTTCCCTTGAGGATCTTTTCCTTTGGTAATGATCCGCACCTGGGCCGACTCTTCTTTTTGTGCAAGGCGTGCCTCTACGTTCCAGTTTTTTTTGATGTCTTCCAGTAAAAGGGAGGTAAAGGCAAGTTGGCCGCCCGGATCTTCTTCTACCAAAACACGTACTACTTGCGGAAGGGTAAAGACTCCCTGCTTTTCCACCACGCGGTTGGGGTAGGGGACCAGTGGAAGCACAGCTTGTGCAAAAGCGGTAAGCAGGCCACTAAACGACAAGAAGATAAGCAGACAATACCTTGCGCTGCGAATTATGTTTTTCATGATTGGTTTTTTGAAGATCCTAGTGATCGGATAACATTCCAAATTTTCCTTCATTGAAATCTACGACGGCTTGCTCGATCTCTTTCCAACTGTTCATTAAAAAGGGGCCATAGGCCGCTATGGGTTCGCCCAGGGGCTCGCCTGATAATACCAAAACAAGGCAGTGTTCGCTGGCGGTCAGTTGAAAGGTTTCACCATCGTTACGAAGTAAAACGAACTGATCGGCTTGGGCCGGTTGATCGTTGACCAATACGGATCCTTTGATAACGACCAACGCGGTATTGTAGTGCGAAGGAAACGACAGCGTACAATGAGCACCGGTGTCGAGTCTCACATTGTATACATGCAGGGGGCTAAAGGTGGCCGCGGGACCTTTCATTTCTTTATAGGCTCCGGCAATAACTTCTACCTCGCCTCCTTGCAGTGCGTAGCGAGCCATGGCAGCAGCAGGTAATTCCTGATAACGGGGGGCTGTCATTTTATGCGCCTTCGGAAGATTGACCCAGAGCTGCACCATTTGAAAAAGGCCCCCTTGGGCCGCAAACTCCTTATCGTGGTACTCTTTGTGCAGTACACCCGAGCCGGCCGTCATCCATTGCACGTCACCGGCGTCGATTACACCGTGATTGCCGGCACTATCATGATGGGCGATCTTTCCCTGGTAAGCAACAGTGACGGTTTCAAAGCCTCGGTGGGGGTGTACGCCTACACCGCGGGGCGTATCGGTCGGTGTAAACGTAAATGGAGATGCGTAGTCTAACATAAAGAACGGACTCATGCGCTGCTTGTCTTGAATGACCCCATCCGGAAAAAAGTGATGTACCCTAAAACCATCTCCCACCATGTGCGGGGCGGGTGCTGTAAATACAGCTTCTACGGTTCGATTTAGCATGTCGTAAAGTTATTGATTGTTTAGTAGTCACTAAAGCGGCACCTGATTTTTGTTACTAACTCTATCGCACTATCTTTAAGCAATGTATAATCGAAGAAAATTCATTCGGGCAACGGCATTGGGTCTCGGTGCCGGACTAACGGCCGCGCAAGCTACGCGTGCAATGGTTACTCCCAAGACCGATGCCTCTGCTATTGAAGGTAAGCCAACAGACCAGCCCTTTCAGCGTGCCTCTTCTTTCACGAGTCCGGTTGTGATCTCTACCTGGGATGCTGGGTTGGAAGCAAACAAAGCGGCCTGGACCATCTTAGCCAGCGAAGGAAAAGCGCTCGATGCGGTAGAGAAGGGAGTGATGGTCACCGAAGAATCACTCAACTGTTGTGTGGGGTTAGGCGCTAATCCCGACCGCGATGGAATCGTAACGCTGGATGCTTGTATCATGGACGAGGCTTTCAATTGCGGAGCCGTAGCTTTTTTGGAGCGCATCAAGCATCCTGTCTCCGTGGCAAGGCGCGTAATGGAAAAAACGCCGCATGTAATGCTGGTGGGAGAGGGCGCGCAGCAATTTGCCTTGGCAGAGGGATTTCCGTTAGAACCCCAGACCTTATCGAGATCTGCACAAGCCTCTTACGAGGAGTGGCTCAAGCGATCGAATTATCGATCGCCTCGTATCAATATCGAAAACCAAAAAGAGCATGGTCCATTTGCGCCCGCAAAGTTGCCTAATGGAGAATGGAATCACGATACCATAGGAATGTTGGCACTTGATAGCTTCGGACACCTCAGTGGAAGTTGTACGACCAGTGGTGCCGGTTTTAAGATGCGGGGCAGAGTAGGGGATTCTCCAATTATCGGTGCCGGACTATATGTAGATAACGAAGTGGGAGCTTGTGTGGCTACCGGACAAGGAGAGGATGTCATTCGGGTGGCCGGTGCCAGTATGGTGGTAGAGGTCATGAGACAAGGAAGATCACCCGAAGCCGCATGTCAGGCATTGATTGAAAGAGTGATCGGTATTAAAAAGCAAAAGGCAAAAGATATTCAGGTGGCTTTTTTGGCAATGGATACTACGGGTAATGTCGGGGCCTATGCGATCCATCCCGGGTTTAGTTATGCTCTTCGTTCTGCTACGCAAGAAAAATTAGTTGTCGCCAAAAGCTATTTTGCATGAGTACTATGTCTACTGCCACTTCTTATCTGCTAGAGATCGCAACCACCGATTACGAAACGACTCGACTGGCGGTGCAGGGTGGGGCGCACCGTATTGAGCTTTGCGCTTCGCTCTCTGAGGGGGGCGTAACGCCTAGTTATGGTACGATCCGTCGTTGTCGCGAAAGTTTTTCTGTTGCCCTTTATCCGATCATACGACCGAGGGGAGGTGATTTTTTATACAACGATCAGGAGTTTGAGATCATGAAGCAAGATGTATTGTTGTGCAAGTCGCTGCAGTGCGAGGGCGTAGTGATCGGACTGTTGTGTGCCGACGGGCAGATCGATCTGAAACGAACGGCGGCATTGATAGCGCTGGCCTATCCAATGGGAGTTACCTTTCACCGCGCTTTTGACCGTTGCATAGATCCCTCGAAAGCCCTCGAACAACTGATCGATATCGGTTGTGAACGTATTTTAACGTCTGGTCAACAACCCACCGCTCCCGAAGGAGTAGATCTAATTGCTCGTTTGCAACAGCAAGCCGATGATCGTATCGTAATTATGCCTGGCAGTGGGGTAAGACCCGATAATGTGATCGATTTAGCGAAGCGTACGGGCTGTATAGAATTTCACTCGTCGCTGCGTGCCTCGGTAAAAAGTAATATGCAGTTTGTTCATCCCGCGTTTGCCAACAGCGCCGAGAGTTATCAAAATCCCGCTATTGACCCTAAAAAAGTCGGTCAGTTTATAGAGGCGTTGGCCAGTTTATCAAAAGCGTAATCGTTTCATATACGCCGCCCCGGTGGCCGCCGCTTCGATCTGGCTTCCATTCGGGTAGAATTCTTGTTCTACGATCAGGTATTCCATTCCAAGGTCTACGGCTTTAGGCAATATTTTTTTAAAGTCGATACTGCCGGTACCCAGGTCTACCGACAGATAGCCCTCTTTAGGGTAAGGAGCTCGGCTTTTGTCCTTTACATGGCATAGTTTAAATCGGTTGGGGTGGTTGGCGATCCACTGTAGTGGGTCTTGACCCGCATAGTTGGCCCAATAGATATCCAATTCAAAATCCACCAAGGTGGGGTCTGTTTCCTTTAGCAACACGGCCTGTGGAATTTGCTCCTCTACCGATTTAAAGGAGTAATCATGATTATGGTAGGCAAAACGTATTCCATTCTTTTTACAGATCGCTCCCATCTCATTGAACTGTTGAGCGATTTTCTTAAAGGCATCGATGGAACGTTGCGGCCCTACCCAAGGGCAGATCAAGTACTTTACGCCAATAGAGGCGGCGTCCGCTGCTTTTCGCTCAAAGTTCTTGCTTACGTCACAGTGAGTCGATACCATTTTTAACCCAAGGTTATCGAGATACTCCTTGAATGCTTTGGGGCTGTGATTCCAATAAATACCCTCGGGTCCTTCATAGCTTTCGATGTAACTGTATCCTTGCTTGGCTACCTGTTGTAGCAACTCTCGCGCCTTACCCGGCAATTCATTGCGAAGCGTGTAAAGTTGAATGCCAAAGGGCCTTGGGTTTCCTTTTGCCGCATCGACCCACTGCGGATAAAGCGATGCGCCGGCTGCCAGTGCTCCGGCGGTCTTTAGAAAGGATCTTCGGGTTTTCATAGTTGAACGCAGTTTGTTTATTCAGCCCATGCTTTTTCTCCTCTTGTATATGGGGCATTTCCATCGAAGCGTCCCGGTACAGGCAGGTGTCGCAATGTTTCTGTCATACCTGTTTTGGAGGTAAAAAATCCCCATAGGGTCAGTTGCTTCATGAGGGTATAGTAATGAACGGGTGCTTTTTTATCTTCTCTGGATTCATTATGGGTCTTTGCCTCTTTTTCGAGCGATGTCAACAGAGTGTGCCGCTGTTCGGGGGTGCTCTCCAAAAAAGTCTGCTTGGTAGCGGCTTGGGATTTTTTATCAAGATCCGTGATTCCTTTTAGAAAAACATCTTGCTGCTCTTTTGTATAGCAATCCGTCACCATTACTTTCATAAAAGCCCCCACCGATGCTGCCTTGGCACCCGGCGTATCGGTGGCTGGTATAATGGTTTCAGCTACTTCATTTAATAAATTGATCATGGCGGGAGAAAATTGTAAACTTCCAGCCGCCGGGTTTTTACATCCACTGAGTAAAAATTCTCCACCTACCACCGTAGCACCGGTGAGCAGGGCGATCGATCTTAATAATTCTCTTCTGTTCATGGTAGTGGGTTTACAGATTTCCTTTTTTTAATTCAGAAACGGCTTTGTCGGCCGCACGGGCTGTCATGGCCATATAGGTCAGCGAAGGATTAACACAAGAGGCACTGGTCATGCAAGCCCCGTCGGTTACAAATACATTCTTGCAATCCCATACTTGATTATCTCCATTGAGTACCGAGGTTTTGGGATCTCGGCCCATGCGAGCGGTGCCCCTTTCATGAATACCCATGCCTACTTCATAGCCGTAGTCGTAGGTTTGCACCTCTTCGAGCCCTGCGGCTTCCAGCATTTCTTTGGCATCGTTCATCATGTCTTGGCGCATCTTTTTCTCGTTCTCCTTGATCTCTACGTCCATATTGAGCACCGGTAGTCCCCATTTATCTTTGACGTTCTTGTCTAGCGAAATCTTATTCTCGTGGTAGGGAAGCATCTCTCCAAATCCCATAATGCCCATGCCCCAATGATCGGATGGCATACTTAAGGATTCTTTGAGAGAAGCACCGATCGTAAACTCCGGTACTTCCACGCCACGACCGCGGCCGGCACCTCCCTGGTAACCAAAGCCACGCACATAATCGCGTTTATCGTTGTAGATATTTCTAAAGCGAGGAATGTAAATGCCCGTGGGTCTTCTACCGTATTGATAGCGATCACCGAATGCAAGGGTCTTTCCGCTAGCGCCCAGCCTAAAGTGGTGGTCCATTACATTATGACCTAATTCCCCGCTGCTACTACCCAAGCCTTCGGGCCAAATGTCAGTAGCCGAATTCATCAAGATCCAGGTCGAATTAAATGACGAGGCGCATAAAAAAATTATCTTGGCATTAAAGGTGTAGGTCTTGTTGTCGATGGCGTCCAGCACTTCTACGCCCGACGCTTTTTGATTGTTCTTATCATAGAGTACCTGTGTTACGATCGAGTAGGGACGAAGGGTAAGACGTCCGGTTTTCATGGCGGCCGGCAGGGTAGAGGATTGCGTGCTAAAGTAACCGCCGAACGGGCATCCCCTCCAACACCGATTTCTGTATTGGCAATTGACTCTCTCTTGGTGCGGCACAGTAATGTTTGCGCTTCTTCCAATGAACATATGACGGGACCCCTTGAAAGAATTTTTGATCTTTGCGGCCACCTCTTTTTCGACACAATTCATTTCCATGGCAGGCATAAACTCCCCATCGGGTAACACGTCAAGTCCTTCTTTGCTTCCCTGAATGCCGGCAAATTTTTCTACATAGCTGTACCAAGGGGCCAGATCTTCGTAACGAATGGGCCAGTCCACACCATGGCCGTCGACGAGGTTGGCTTCAAAGTCCCACTTGTTGAACCGATAACTTTGTCTTCCCCACATCAGCGATCGACCTCCTACATGATAGCCTCTGAACCAAGAGAAGGGCTTTGTTTCTGTGTAGGGTGATTCTTTATCCTTAACCCATAGGTCAAGCACGGTTTCATTGAGCGGATAATCACGTTTGAGTACCGGGTAGTCTTGTAGCATCTGTTGCGTAGGCATCAGACCGCGGTGGGGAAACTCCCACGCTTCGTTGGTTGCTGTTACATAATCTTTGATATGCTCAATATCGCGTCCTCGTTCTAGCAAAAGCACGTTCAATCCTTTTTCGGTCAGCTCCTTGGCGGCCCAGCCACCACTGATTCCGGAACCGACCACGATAGCGTCATACTGTACAGAAGGCATATGCGGTAAATTTAAATGTCACAAATTTGAATGGCGTTGCGAAGCGCTTCGATCTTTTCTTGTGGGTCTTTTCTGGTCGAGATAAATTCTTGTGCCACGTAACCTTTGTAGCCGGTAGCATGAATGGCTCGCATGATGGCCGGGTAATACAATTCTTGCGTTTCGTCGATCTCGTGGCGACCGGGCACACCGGCCGTATGGTAATGGCCGAACCATTGGTGATGATCTTGTATGGTTCTGATCACATCTCCTTCGTTGACCTGCATATGATAGATGTCGTAAAGTAGTTTGAAATTGGACGAGCCGATCCTTTTGCACAATTCAATGCCCCAAGCACTTTTATCGGCCATATAATCTTTATGATCGACCTTACTGTTAAAAAGCTCCATCTGAATGGTAACGCCGAATTTTTCTGCGACCCCCATCAATTGCTGCAAGCCCTCTTTACAATTTTGTAACCCTGTCTCATCATCCATCCCGTTACGGTTGCCGCTAAAACAGATCAGGTTCTTATAGCCGGCCTTGGCCACCAGCGGAATGGCTTCCAAATAGTCCCTGATCAGCCAGCCATGGTGGTTCTTGTCATTGAACCCTTTGGTCAAACTGGTTTCACCGGCCGTGTAACACATAGAACAATCGATGTTCTTTTCTTTGAGTAGTGCGAAGTCGGCTGGCTTGACCAGATCTATAGCGCCAATACCGATAGACTCGGCAACGTCGCAAAGCTGCGAGAGCGATAAAAATCCGTAAGTCCAAGAGCAGACCGAATGATGAATATTTCCTTTCAGCAGGAGCTTACTCGTACTATTTATTTTATGCGCAGACTCTTTAGCGGAGGGCTGCGATATTTTCGTACCATCGGTGGTCTGGTCTTTTCCATGCGCGAGCAGACCCGTAGAGGCAGCCAGTGTGCCTAAGCCCAGTTGCCTGAGCAGTGTCCGACGACTTTGTATTTGATGAGGGAAATGGTCTTTGCGGCTCATACTATTTACTTTTTACCGGCTCTTTAAAAAGCAGAGAGAATAGTAATAAGATGACACCCGCGATCAGCGCCGGTACCATCCACACCGATGCCCAGTTGTGACCGGCTTCTGTTCTATAGTGATCGGCTACATAGCCGGCAAACCAAAATCCAATGAGCATTCCCACACCGTACGTGGCCAATGTGATCATACCCTGAGCCGATGAACGGATCTTTTCGCCAGCCAGTTGGTCAGTATAGATCTGCCCGGTCACAAAGAAGAAATCATAGCAGATACCATGCAAGATGATCCCTGCGTAAAGCATCCATTGACCGCCTTGCATATCTCCGTAGCTGAATAGCACATAGCGCAAGACCCAGGCGGCCATGCCGATCAACAGCATTTTCTTGACCCCCAGACGCGCAAAGAACAGTGGCATCAGAAAAAGGAAGATCGTTTCGCTCATTTGCCCCATCGTCATCTTAGAGGCCGCGTTCTCCATGCCCAGCTCATTCAGGAACATATTGGTCTCTTGGTAGTAAAAAGCCAGTGGTATGCAAATGAGCAGAGAAGATAAAAAGAAGATCAGAAAGTTCTTATCCTTGAGCAATCGCAACGCATCCAGCCCAACGATCTCTCCAAGGTTGGCCGGAGTTCCCGCTTTGGGAGGAGGCGTGTTTGGAAGCATAAAACTGAACAATCCTAATGCTACTGATACGCCCGCTGCAATGCGAAAGGTCTGATCGAGTTGTTGATTCTTTTCGAGGGCCAGCCATCCGATCAGCAATCCGGCCGCGATCCAGCCGATCGTTCCCCACATCCTGATCAGCGAAAATTCCTTTTCCGCATTTTGCATTTGCTTGAACGAGATCGCGTTTACCAGTGCCAGCGTGGGCATGTAAATGATCATGTAAGCAAGCAAATAAGGGTAAAAATCACCAAAGTTGCTTTGTGTCGATACATAATAGAGCAAGCCTGCGCCGCACAAGTGCAAAATGCCTAAGATGAACTGGGCCGAAAAAAAACGATCGGCGATCAGGCCTATGATAAAGGGAGCGACAATGGCACCCAGCGATTGGGTGCCGTACGCGAGACCGATCTGTACGCCGGTAGCCCCGAGTCGAGTACCAAGATAGGTTCCCATGGTGACGAACCAGATGCCCCAGAGAAAAAAATTCAGAAACATCATGGTTGCCAGTTGAATACGAGTAGTTGGTTTCATAGCAGGCAATTGAAAATAAATATAGTATTTTTAGCTCTCACTTGTATATGATACTTTATGCAGCGAAAACTCAGGATGGCAATGATCGGTGGCGGGCGGGGTTCCTTTATTGGCGCCGTGCATCGTATGGCCGCAGCACTCGACGGGCAAATCGAGTTGATAGCCGGCGCTTTTAGTTCCGATCCGGAATGTTCCCGTTTAACCGGACAAGATCTTTTCTTGGATCCGGAAAGGGTGTACCCCGATTATGTGAGCTTACTTGAAAAAGAAGCGTTACTGCCTGCCGATAAGAAAGTAGATATCATCTCCATAGTCACCCCCAATCATCTTCACACGGCTCCGGCGTTGATGGCACTGGAGAAAGGATTCGACGTAGTGCTCGAAAAACCTATGGCTTTTTCGTTGCAAGAAGCTCATCTGCTCGATCAAAAAAGAAGACAAACGGGTCGAGCGCTACTACTTTGCCATACCTATACCGGCTACCCCATGGTCAAAGAGGCGCGAGCGCGAATTGCCAAGGGAGAGCTGGGCATTATCCGAAAAATTTACGGGGAATACCCACAAGGGTGGTTACATACTTTTTTAGAAGGGACGCAGCACAAGCAGGCCGATTGGCGCACCGATCCTGCCCGCAGTGGCGCAGCCGGAGCCATGGGCGATATTGGAACGCATATTTTTAATTTGATCGAATATGTAAGTGGGTTGCAGGTAACACAGCTTTGTGCAGATGTTAATACCATTGTTGCACAAAGAAGACTGGATGATGACGGAGCAGCGCTCTTGCGATTCAATAACGGTGCCAGCGGGGCCCTGATGGCTACCCAGGTGGCAGCCGGCGAGGAGAACAAGATCTCTATTCGTATCTACGGAGAAAAAGGGGGGCTGGAGTGGCACCAACAAGATCCCAATACCTTGCTCTTAAAATGGCCCGATCGTCCGACCGAGATCGTCAGGACGGGTACCCCCTATGTATCGGAAGCGGCCTCTCATAATACCAGAGTGCCGGCCGGTCATCCCGAGGGATACCTGGAGGCCTTTGCGAATCTGTATCGCAATTTTGCGCTTGCACTTCGCGCTAAAGTCAATGGGCAAACCCCTTCGGCCATGGTCGCTGATTACCCCGGTACTACCGAGGGTGTTCGCGGCATGGCTTTTATCTCGTGTATGATCGACTCTTCGCGCTCCTCACAAAAGTGGATCGACCTTACTGTTTAATCAACCGCTATGACAACCTTAAAAGGACCGGGTATTTTTTTGGCCCAGTTTATGGGCGATAGGCCTCCGTTCAACTCCTTATCATCCATTTGTGCCTGGGCGGCCTCGCTCGGGTATAGCGCCGTTCAAATCCCCACTTGGGATACGCGTTGTATCGATCTTCAACAAGCGGCAGAAAGTAAGACCTATGCCGATGAGATAAAAGGAATCGTGGCTACGCACGGACTGCAGATCTCAGAGCTATCTACCCATCTGCAAGGTCAGTTGGTAGCGGTTCATCCGGCTTATGATCAACTTTTCGATTCCTTTGCTCCTGTTTCTATCCGAGGGAATAGAGCGGCCCGTACCGAGTGGGCCATTCAGCAAGTAAAGTATGGTGCCAAGGCCTCCGCTAATCTGGGGCTAACGGCACATGCCACTTTTAGCGGCTCCTTATTGTGGCCTACGTTTCATCCCTGGCCACAACGTCCTGCGGGTTTGGTCGAAGAGGCCTTTGCCGAATTGGGTAAACGTTGGAGACCTATTCTCGACCAATTCGAGGAGTGTGGGGTCGATCTTTGTTACGAAGTGCATCCCGGTGAGGATCTGTTTGATGGTATCACATACGAAATGTTTTTACAGGAGGTCGATCAACATCCTCGGGCTTGCCTGTTGTACGATCCCTCTCATTTTGTGTTGCAGCAATTAGATTATTTACAGTATATCGATCATTATCACGAACGCATCAAGGCCTTTCATGTAAAGGATGCCGAATTTAATCCGAGTGGAAAACAAGGCACCTTTGGAGGATATCAGTCCTGGGCCAACCGCGCCGGCCGTTATCGTTCTCCCGGCGACGGGCAGGTCGATTTCAAATCGATATTCAGCAAATTGGCACAGTATGATTATCCGGGTTGGGCAGTGATGGAGTGGGAGTGTTGTATCAAACATCCCGAGCAGGGTGCTCAGGAGGGCGCCCCTTTTATCAAGCAGCACATTATTCGTGTTACCGATAAAAATTTTGATGATTTTGCGGCCGCAGGAGCTGATCGCGCTGCGCATCGCTCTATGCTGGGTCTCGACCAGGGATGATGTTTTAGCTTTATCTTCATAAAAATTGACCTTATGTTATCGCAACGAAATTTCTTGCAGGCCGGTGTTCTTCTCTGTTGGGTGTTTAGTTCTTGCGGTGAATCGGACCGTACTGCTGCTGCGGGTGCTGCTACTACTCAAGTAAATGCCGCTGATGAAACGAAAGCAGCGGCGGCCGATCCTTCTCGGACTGCCGTCTATCAAAAGGGACTTTCGCTGGTGGCAAAAAGCGATTGTCTCACTTGCCATAAGATCGACGAACCAATGACCGGGCCTTCTTACAGCGCCATTGCAGAAAAGTATGCTGGAGCTCCCAACGATGCCATCACAGCGCTAGCCGGTACCATCATAAAGGGAGGGTCGGGTAATTGGGGCAATGTGCCTATGACCCCTCATCCTTCTTTGTCGCAAGACGATGCCGAGACCATGGTGCGTTATATTCTTGAGTTAAATAACCGATAACATGAATAAGATAGTTTTGATAGCTTTTGCTACGTTGATCTGTTCTTGTCAGGGGGCGAGCCTGGTTGCTCAACAGCCGAACTCGTTGTCTTCTCAAGAACGTTCGCAGGGATGGCAGCTGTTGTTCGACGGCCAAACCACAAGGGGTTGGCATAAATATGGAGGAGCTCCCATCGGGGCTGCCTGGAAGGTAGAAGAAGGAGCACTTTGGCTGGATCCCAGTCAACGCGAGGGTTGGCAGATCAAGGGGGGAGGTGATATCGTTACCGATGAGGTATTTGCAGACTTTCATCTTACGCTGGAATGGAAGATCGCTCAAAATGGCAATAGCGGCATCATGTTCTATATTCACGAAGACAGTACTACATATCAATGGCCCTGGATGACCGCTCCCGAAATGCAAGTACTCGATAACGAAGGGCATCCTGATGCAAAGATCATCAAGCATCGCGCTGGCGATCTTTATGATTTGATCTCTTGCAGCCAAGAGACCGTGAGACCTTTTGAGCAGTGGAATCAGGTAGAGATCATCTGCAAAAAAGGAAAGCTTGACTTTTTTCTAAACAACGTCAATGTGGTCTCGGTGCAACTGTGGGGAGAGGACTGGAAAAAGAGAGTAGCCGCCAGTAAATTCAGCAAGATGCCAGGGTTTGGCACCTATCAAG
>JBJTFT010000013.1:0-11522 GCA_046093525.1 Sphingomonadales bacterium
TGGGGTCGGTAAGTAAAGAGATATAAGGGAGTTTGGCATCGCTGAGTTGTGAGAGCTTACCGCTGGTCTTGGCTAACTGCATCAGCGAGAAGGCACTTTCCATCATGCGAGCCCCACCGCTTTTTGAGATGACTAAGTAGGGGGTATGATGTTCGATGCAATAATCCACTGCCCGAGAAAATTTCTCTCCCATTACACTTCCGAGTGAACCACCGATGAATTCAAAGTCCATGCAAGCCACGACCAGTTTTTTTCCATTCACTTCACCTACGGCTACACGCATGGAGTCCTTAAGGTCTGTCTTGCTCCAAATATCCTCCAGCCTTTTCTTATAGGGCTTCAGGTCGGTGAATTCCAAGAAATCCTTACTCCTTATGGAGCCGAACAACTCGGTGTATTGGTTATGGTCAAAGATGATCTCATAATAAGCATCACTATTGATCCGATAGTGATAGGTGCACTTGGGACAGGTGTGAAAATTGTCTTTCAGGTCATGAGAGGTGCAGATATGGCCGCAATCCGGACATTTGCTCCAAAGGCCCTCGGGCGTTTCCATCTTTTCGGAGGTGCGCGTATTGATGCCCTTTTTGATTCGTTTGAACCAACTGCTGCGTGGCTCTTCTGCAGAGGAGCCCTCACCCGTGAGGTTTATGTCGAGGTCTTCGATCTTTTTTGCCATATCCTTTCTTGATGAACAAATATAGGAAAGCCCTGCTTTTTACGCCGTTGATGCCACCTTTAGAATCCCTTTGTCTTTTTAACGGGCGTTGCCACCGGCTTTGGTGCCGGCTTGGAAGGACTGGCCGGTACCTTTCTTTCGCCCTTGATAGTGGCTGCCAATTTAACGGCTTCGAATGCATTGACGATACCGCCTGTTCTGCAAAGGTCGCTCAGCAATACTTTTTCTCCGGTGCCGGGATTTCGAACCGAATCTTTTAAGGCCACTGATGACTGTTCGATCACCATTTTCAGCTGCCTGGCGCTAAGGGTCGGGAAATACTCTAACAGTAACGCAGCCACACCAGCCACCACTGGGGATGCCATGCTGGTTCCTTGCAAAAACTGATAGCTGTTTCCACCGGGCACTGGGGCATAGATCTTTACGCCAGGTGCAAAGACATCGACCTCGTTTTTTCCATAATTCGAGAAAGACGCCGTAAAACCACCTGCAACGGGATCTCCACTGGCGCCCACCGTAATCCAATTCTCGGCCCGATCTCCCTCGATAGGAACAGGGGCAGGGTAGTTGAACGTAGTATCCAGATTTTTAGCATCATTACCAGCTGCGTGTACTAGCAGCACGCCTTTTTGTGCGGCATAAGCAACGGCCTCATCGACCCATTTTTTTTCTGGCGAATATCCCTTACCAAAACTCATGTTGATGATCTGCGCTCCGTTATCGGCGGCATATCTGATCGCCAGGGCAATGTCCTTGTCGTGCTCATCCCCATCGGGCACTGCCCGTAGGGTCATGATCTTTACATTGTCGGCTACTCCGTCACTGCCTTTGTTATTATTTCGGCTGGCCGCGATGATCCCGGATACGTGCGTGCCGTGTAAAGCCGACTTGGCGGTTGCCATAATATCGTTATTGCCATAGTAGCGATCGCCAAGGTCTTGGTAATTGTCCTTTACGATATCGCCTCTATAATTTTCGGGGGCTTTGTTGACCGCCTCCTCTTTTTGCTCCATCGACCGGATATAGTCGCCGAACTCTCCCAGAAAATCGATATTACTGGTCTCGAGAGCATCATTGTTGAACATCAGATTGTAGAGGGCCATACGGGCTTTTTTTACGTCGCCTTGTTCCGGTTTAAAATCCGAGAGGTCCTTCCCTTTAAAGGTATCCCTGCCCAATGCCTTTCGAAGTACGCTGTCGCTTTTCAATAGGTTCGTATAGACCCTTTTCATCATGATCATCTCGGCGCCATTCCCTTTTTTTTCGCCGGTAATTTCTTGCTTGGAACGGACCCACATTGTGTAGAGAAAGAAGCTCTCCTTGTTGAATTTGACCACCAGCGGATCGATGCTTTCAAACTCATCCTTAAAACGGTGATACACGCGGGCTGCCTCGTACGAATCCTTTTCGACGTTGCGTCCGTCTTTACCGCCCAGAAAATTCCAGCCGTGTATGTCATCTATGTAACCGTTCTTGTCATCGTCCTTTCCATTACCCGGAATTTCTTTCGTATTTGTCCAAAGTACGCCACGCAGATCTTCATGGAGCGTATCGATGCCCGAGTCGATTACCGCTACAACTACCGGCTGGCTTTTTCGCTGTTGGCTTCTTAAAAAGGCATAGGCTTTATCTAAACTGATGCCGGCATAACCACTGTCTTGTCTGTCTTGCAAGTGCCAACCCTGAGGGATCTCTTTCTTGGGGGCTTCCGCAGACGTTTGTGCGATCGAGGGTACAATTAGGGCTAAGGACAATAGACCCGATAAAAAATATTTTTTCATGTTCATAAGATTAAAGGTCAAATTTTATGCCTTGTGCCAAGGGCAGCGATTGGCTAAAGTTGATGGTATTGGTTTGCCTCCGCATATAGGCTTTCCAGGCATCGCTTCCGCTTTCGCGTCCACCGCCTGTCTCTTTTTCTCCGCCAAAGGCGCCGCCAATCTCTGCTCCGCTGGTGCCGATATTGACATTTGCAATGCCGCAATCACTGCCCCTGGCCGACAAGAATTGTTCGGCCTCGCGCAGGTTCAATGTCATGATCGCGGAGGATAATCCTTGCGGTACCCCGTTTTGTATGGCAATGGCCTCATCGATGTCCTTATACGAAAGCAGGTACAAAATAGGGGCAAAGGTCTCTTCTTGCACGATCCGATAGTGCGGTTTAGCTTCGGCGATGCAGGGTCTTACGTAGCATCCGCTCTCATAGCCGGTTCCCGTAAGCACCTCTCCTTCGATCACGAACTGGCCACCTTCTTTTTTACAAGCCTCAATGGCTGCGCTGTATCTCTTGACGGCATCGGTATCGATCAGGGGCCCGACATGATTCTCTTGATCGAGTGGATCTCCTATTCGCAATTGCCCGTATGCCGCCTTTAGTTTTTGCTTGACGATTTCGTATAGCGATTCATGAACGATCAGTCTGCGGGTAGTGGTACACCGCTGTCCAGCCGTTCCTACTGCACCAAATACCGCTCCTCTGATAGCGATATCAAGGTCGGCATGCGGTGTTATGATGATCGCATTATTTCCGCCTAACTCTAACAGCGTCTTTCCTAACCGCTTTCCCACTGCGGAGGCTACCTGCTTGCCCATCGCGGTAGAACCGGTGGCTGAAACCAGGGGAACGCGGGTATCGGCGGCCAACCATTCACCTACCTCTCGTCCACCGATGAGCAGGCTGCAGACCCCCTCATCGATCTTATTTTCCTGTAGCACCGAGGCAACGATATGATGACAGGCGATAGCGCAAAACGGCGTTTTTTCGGAAGGTTTCCATACGCATACATCTCCACATACCAACGCGATCATGGCATTCCAACTCCACACGGCCGTCGGAAAATTAAAGGCCGATATAATCCCAACGATCCCTAAGGGATGGTATTGTTCGTACATCCGATGTCCGGGTCTTTCGCTATGCATGGTCAGGCCGTACAATTGTCTGGAAAGCCCCACGGCAAAATCACAGATATCGATCATCTCTTGTACCTCACCCAAACCTTCTTGCAGGCTTTTTCCCATTTCATAAGAGACAAGCTCTCCAAGGGCGGCTTTATTTTTTCGAAAAGCCTCTCCCATTTGTCTGACGATCTCTCCGCGTTGAGGGGCAGGTATCATTCGCCATTTTGCATATGCCTGTTCCGCCTTGGTTATAACGACATCATATTCTGTTTGTGAGGCACTGTAGACCTCGCCAATTTTTTTTCCGTCTGCAGGCGAGTAAGAGGCGAAAGCGGGGCCGCTGCCCTGAAGCCAGGTAGTTCCGGTGCAAATACCCGGTGCTGTTCCAGAAGCCGGGATCCATGTAGAAAAATTCATGTGTTACGAATTGAGGCGGTAAAGTTATTTGATTTCCATTGATATCTACCCCTGTAGAATGTCAACGGCCCTGTTGTTTTTTGTTGAACCAGGGTAGCAGTAAGAAGCTAACGAACCCAGTCAGTACGGTTACTCCGGTTTGTGCCAACCAAAGCAGCCAGCCAAAGGCCAGTGCAATGCCATAGGGCAGACCATACAACTGCATCGATTTCTCTAATAAAAAAGCATACGCACCAATTCCGCCCGGCGAGGCGATCATGCCGATGCTGCCGACAGATAAAATTGTCAGTGCCTCTTTAAGTGCGTAATGGGATGTTTCTGTAAACGCAAAAAAACCGATATACCCCGCCACCAGGTACAATGCCCAAATACAAAAGCTCAAAAAAATAAATAAGGCTCGTTGTTGTAATGCCACGATCGATGATACACCCGCGTAGACTTTTCTTAAAAGGCCCCCGATCTGCCGTTGCAGCTGCCCTAGCGTTTTTTTCTTGATGGCCAGCCAGTACAAAAGAAAAAGGCCCAACGATCCTGCAAGAAGCAGCAGGGTAGTCAATGATGGCGAAGAAGCCGTCGTGCTATTGGTAGCTGGAAAAAGTGTTTGGATCAATTGTGTGTAGAGTCCTGGTTGTAATCCCAACGTTAAGGCAAAGACAAGCAGCAAGCTAAGAGCGTCTATGATCCTTTCGGTAATGATGGTACCGATCAGCTGTTCTGCGGGAATCTTCTCGTAGCGGGCTAATAACGTGCATTTGGCCAGCTCGCCCAAACGAGGTACGCCAAGGTTGATCAGATATCCGATCAGCACCGCAAAAAAAGTGTTGATGGCGGAAGGTCTGTGACCCAGCGGGTTCATCAAAAGGCGCCAGCGCAGGGCACGCAGGTAATGACTTAGGACCAGCATTAAAAACACTGGAATGATGAGCCACTGGCGGGCACCAGCCAGAGAGTCCTTTATTTGTCGGAGGTTCTCCTCGTTCAGATTCTTGAGGGATAACCAGGCAAAAAATAGCCCCAGCCCAAGAAAAAAAATATATTGTACTATGATTTTGAAGCGGTTAGACATTTCACTGGTTAAATTGCACAGATGCTCCTAATTTGTTAACTTTGCAGCCCCTATGGCTCCCAAAAAGCGTATCCTGTTCATAGCCAACGAGATGTCTCCCTACCTCGAACTCACTGAGTTTTCGGAGATTGTCAACAAGCTTGCCATCAAAGCAAACGAGAACAACTTTGAGGTCCGTTGTATCATGCCCCGGTTTGGCGTGATCAACGAGAGAAGACACCGTTTGCATGAGGTGGTTCGCCTTTCGGGAATCAACGTTTCGGTCGATAACGATGATATGCCCTTGCAGATCAAAGTGGCTTCTTTACCCAGTGCTCGTTTGCAGGTTTACTTTTTGGATAACGAGGAGCTATTCCGTCGCAAGTTCGTCTTTCATGACGAAAATGAAAAATGGTTCGATGATAACGACCTGCGCACCGTTTTCTTTTGCAAAGGAGCCCTCGAAACCGTTAAAAAATTTGGATGGCCTCCCGATCTAATTCACTGTAGTGGATGGATGACATCACTCATCCCTGCCTATTTGAAGACCTTGTACAGAAAGGAGCCTGTGTTTGCGCACAGCAAGGTCATCTATACCATCGGATCGAATACCTTTAAAGAAAAATTGGGCTCTGCCTTCGTAAAAAAGGCCTTGATCCATGCCAGCCTGAAAGAAAAAGACCTTGAGCTCTTCAAGGACGGAACCAATACGGCTCTCTTCAGAGGAGCGGCCAGTAATGCCGACGCCATCACGTTCGGAGCCGACAAAATTGATAAAAAGTTGGTAGAAGAATTCTCCAAGGTAAAAGGAAAGAAAACGCTGCCGTTTCAACCCGAGGGAGATTTAACAGACTATTTGCAACTCTATAACGACCTTGCGACGAAGTAATGCGAGTGCCTTATTTGTTTTCATTGCTCAGGTATACAAAACGTTTATGGCCCTTGGCCTCTACGGTTCTCCTATTTGTTTTTATCGGTTGTACCAAGATCAATAACCCAACTGAACTGGGCGGCGATGTATTGCCAGCCATCGACAATATTCGCACGTTTCAGACCTTCTTGGAGACGCGCACCGACAATGCGCTCTTCACAGATTCCAATAAAGTATTTTACTCCGATGATATGGCCCTGGGGCATATCGATGATGATCGGGAATTCGGCAAGACGCATGCAGATGCCTATTTCAATATCCTGCCCATTTCGGCCATGTTCTATCCGTTTTACCGAAAGGATTCCATTGTTGGTATCGATTCGGTGATCTTATCTCTTTCTTACAAGGGGTATTACGGCGACAGCAACAGCCTTCAAACGCTGCGTGTATTCGAAATCAGTCAACAAGCCGGGTTTAGTGATACCGCCCTTTACAAATACAACCAACCTGATTTTGCAGTTCGCGGATCGGAGCTAGGTTCCAAGACCTACCAGATGAAGCGATTAAATGATAGCGTGCCATTTATCAGAAAAAGAGATACCTCTAAGATCGCCGGCGTGATACGAATTCCTCTAACCTCTCAACTGGGTACTCGTTTTGCCAACTACGATACCACCACCACTGCCAATGGCGGTTACAGAAGTGATTCTATGTTCCTGTCGCTTTTTCGCGGCCTGGCCATAAAGGCCGACAACAGCGGTAATGCCTTGACTTATTTTTCTCCCTCCGATATCAAGACCAAACTGATCGTGTATTATCGGGTCCAAAAAAACGGAACCATCGATACTACGCTTACCGAGTTCTATCACTCCAAAGGAGGGCAGGCCAACCTAGTTAGAAGGACCCCGGGCAGTGCCTTTGCGCAGTATTTGGCAAACAATCAGCCCTCCGACGATAAAGTGTACCTGCAATCGAGCCCCGGTTCTTATGCTACCATTCAAATTCCCGGGCTTGATACGCTTCAAAATGCGGTCATTCACCGTGCTGAACTGATCGTGACCCCGCTGGAGACACAGCAACAATCTTATTTCTTTTTCCCCAAGGCTCTATTCTTAGATCGCATCAATGCCCGAGGCGATACGGCCCGCCTATTTGATTTTGATATGAACCCCCGGGATAACTTTAGCTCCTTTAGTTATGATTATGCTCGTTTTGGCGGGTTGTTGTTAAGAGATAGTACGTATAAGTTCGATATCACTCGCTATGTGCAGCGCATCGTTACCAACGATTCCACGAACTTCACCCTTCGTATTCAGGCTCCTCTCAGAACTTTTGCCTATTCATCACAGTTTCGTCGGGTGAGCCAACTGGCCATTTCCGACCAGGTAGCTTATGGCCGGATCGTTATCGCCGGTGGCAACTTTATCAATCCCGCCAAAAGACTTCGTTTGCGGGTGGTTTACTCCAAGTTATAAACAGGGGACATCCTGACTATTTTTAACGGGGCCTAACCTTATCTTTGTACCCCTAATCCTAAACCTGTTAATCATGCCCTATTTGTTTACATCGGAGTCCGTCAGTGAAGGACATCCCGATAAAGTTGCCGATCAGATCTCAGATGCGCTCATCGATAATTTTCTGGCGTTCGATCCACAATCCAAAGTGGCGTGCGAGACATTGGTCACGACCGGTCAGGTTGTATTGGCCGGGGAGGTAAAGTCAAAGGCTTACCTTGATGTGCAAGAAATTGCCCGCGGTGTAATTCGCAAGATCGGATACACCAAGAGTGAATATATGTTCGAGGCCAGCAGCTGTGGTGTATTATCTGCCATTCATGAACAGTCCGCTGACATCAATCAAGGGGTAGACAGAAAGAAAAAAGAGGAGCAGGGTGCCGGTGATCAGGGTATGATGTTCGGGTATGCTACCAATGAAACGGAGCATTATATGCCCCTGGCACTCGATCTGGCGCACAACCTACTGATCGAATTGGCGGCCATTCGCAGAGAGAAGAATTCAAAGATGCCATACTTGCGTCCTGATGCTAAGAGTCAGGTAACACTCGAATATGACGACAATAACCAGCCTGTTCGTATAGATGCTATCGTGATCTCTACCCAACATGATGATTTCGATCAGGAAGCCAGAATGCTTCAGCGCATTAAGAACGATGTGATCAATATTTTGATACCTCGCATCAAGACCAAATACAAGAAGTACGCCAAATTATTCAATAACGACATCAAGTATCATATCAATCCTACCGGAAAGTTCGTGATCGGAGGGCCCCATGGCGATACCGGGTTGACCGGACGCAAGATCATCGTGGATACTTATGGTGGTAAGGGTGCCCATGGCGGTGGTGCCTTTAGCGGCAAGGATCCCTCTAAGGTCGATCGTTCAGCTGCCTATGCCACGCGTCATATTGCCAAGAATCTGGTGGCCGCCGGGGTGGCAAGCGAGGTGCTCGTGCAAGTTTCTTATGCCATCGGCGTAGCAAAGCCTACCAGTATTAATGTCAATACATACGGTACTGCCAAGGTTAACCTGACCGACGGGCAGATCGGAAGCATAGTAGAAGGTGTTTTTGATATGCGTCCTTACTTTATTGAGCAGCGCTTAAAATTGCGCAATCCCATGTACTCCGAAACGGCCGCCTATGGTCATATGGGTCGCTCCCCGCAGGTGGTCGAAAAGGTATTTACCGCTCCCAACGGAAAGCAGATCAAGCGTAAAGTAGAGCTATTTACCTGGGAAAAGCTCGACTATGTTGCCAAAGTCAAAAAGGCCTTTGGACTCCGCTAGGTAGCCCTTAAAGAATAGTAAGAAGACCTGCCCGTGGTGGCGGGTCTTTTTTTTCTTTTCTTTGCTGCGTGAAGACCTATCGCAAATCCTCGCCTCGTCCCAAAAAAAATACGCTTGTCGTTGGACCCTCGGCCGTACGGCAAGCGCTTGAACAGGGACCTGCGCTCGATCGAATTTATCTGGACACCAAATTACAGGATGCTAACGCTGCGTCTATTCGTAAACTTGCCGCAGAGAACGGAGTGCCTGTACTTTATGTACCTGCTATTAAGCTTGCTAATTTTAATGCGGGAGAACATGGGGGGTGCATCGCTCAAAAGTCTAGGGTGCAGTATAGCGCCTTGCAAGATGTTATCTCACAAACGGTAGAGAGTGGGCAGGCGCCACTTTTTTTAATACTGGATGGCATAACCGATATCCGCAATATTGGCGGTATTGCCCGAACGGCTTATTGTGCGGGCGTCCATGCGCTCATTATTCCTGAACGTGGGGTCGGGGCTCTGCAAGAGGATGCCATTCTTACTTCTGCAGGGGCCTTAGAGAAAATAGCCGTTTGTCGAGAGCCCTCTCTACTGAAGGCAGTAGACACGTTGCATTTAAACGGCATACAGGTACTAGCAGCCGCAATGCGATCGGCTACGCAGGTAGCCTCGGTAGACCTGACATTGCCCGTCGCCATAGTACTGGGCAGCGAAGACAAGGGCATTTATCCTGCGTTGCAAAAGCAATGTGACCTGGCCTTTTCTATTCCCATGCAACATGATTTTGAATCGCTGAATGTGTCGGTGGCTGCCGGTATGATCTTGTACGAAGCCATGAAACAGCGCCTGAAATAAAGAACGCCTGTTGTAACCTAACGAATAGCATGAAGCCTTCTGTCGATATAAAACTCATTGAGTGCCCACGCGATGCCATGCAGGGGTTTGAACGGATCATTCCAACGGCAGAAAAAGTATCGTACATAGCGTCACTGCTAATGGTGGGGTTTGACACGCTAGACATGGGAAGTTTCGTATCGCCAAAGGCCATTCCTCAGATGGCCGACACAGCCGATGTGTTTCGGCAACTTTCAACCGAAACTTCTTCTTCTGAGCGGTTGGTCATTGTGGCAAACGAACGGGGGGCTCGGGAGGCCCTTACTTTTTCTTCTATCGACTACGTGGGCTTTCCTTTCTCTGTTTCTGAGACGTTTCAGCAGCGTAATACGAACGCCGGCAGAGAGCAGGCCTATGCTACCGTTGCAACCTTGCAAGAGTTATGTGCGGCAGCGCAGCGAAAATTAGTAGTGTATCTGTCAATGGCCTTTGGAAATCCTTATGGCGATATGTATCACGCCGATGAGGTACTGGAATGGGCGCACCGGTTGAAGCCATTGGGCATTTCTATTTTTTCATTGGCCGATACGGTGGGTATGGCCACGCCCGATCAGGTATATGAGCTAACGGCAGCCTTTATAAAAGAGTTTATGGGTGTAGAGACCGGGTTGCACCTCCACGCAAGCCCCACCGGTTGGAAAGAAAAGGTAGAGGCCGGGCTACAGGCTGGTTGTATTCGCTTCGATGCGGCCTTAGGCGGAGTAGGGGGCTGCCCCATGGCCACGGACCGTTTAGTGAGTAATCTCAATATGGAGCAATTGGTACAGTGGTTAGATCAAAAAGGATATTCGACCGGCATCGATAAAGCACAACTACAAATTTGCTCACAACAAGCAAAACAATTATTTGCGTAGGCATGCAGTGGCAACTTCCTCTTGATATTAAAAAGCCTGACGGCCTTCTGGGATATGGGCAGCCCCTCCTTATGGTCGGTTCTTGTTTTACCGAACAGATCGGAAACGGGTTGGGGGAATTGAAATTTCCCGTCTTACAAAATCCTCATGGTATCTTATTTGGCCCCGATGCGGTTTGTCGTTCTATTCATTCCTATATCGAAAATAAGACCTACACCGAAGCGGACTTGTTCTACTTTCAGGAATGCTGGCATAGTTGGGATCACCACTCTAGATTTTCCTCGACAAACCAGCAAGACTGTCTGGCCGCCATCAACGCTTCGCAGCAAGAGGCCCATGCCTTTATTCAAAAGACCGATTGGTTGGTCATTACGCTCGGATCCTCTTTTTGCTATAAGCTGACCGAACAGGCCGACAGAGCCGGCCATCCGATACGTCACCAGGTGGCCAATTGCCACCGGGCTCCTCAGCAATGGTTTTCGAAAGAGCTGATGACGGTAGAAGAGATTGAAACTCTTTTGAGGGATTGTTTTACCGCTTTTTACAAGTTACGTCCCCATGCCCGTATCGTGGTAACCGTTAGCCCGGTTCGACACATTCGGGATGGATCCGTTGAAAACAATCGCAGTAAGTCTCGCTTGTTCGAAGCATTACAACGCCTCGAAGAGAAGGCCGTTCCCTTCTATTATTTTCCGGCCTACGAGTTGGTCATCGATGTGCTGCGTGATTATCGTTTTTATGATATTGACCTGGTGCATCCCAATTATGCTGCCACTTCGTACGTGCTTGAGCAATTCATGCAACAGGTTGTCAGTTCCGAGACTAGATCACTGGCCGAGCAGATCAAGAAAATAGTCACGGCCATGCGGCATCGACCCCGTCAACCTCATACCATTGCACATCGACAGTTTTTATTGCAGCAGCTAGCGGTAACACAAGCCTTGCAAGAGCAGTACCCCCGCATCGATTTTAGTCGCGAACTGGCTTATTTCAAAGAAGCGTCGGCAAGCTGAACTAGTCGATGCAGAATTGGTATTTCTGTTGCAGTAATTGCTCGAGGGAGCAGAGTAGCGTGTAC
>JBJTFT010000014.1:0-14533 GCA_046093525.1 Sphingomonadales bacterium
CTTCTTTATTTTATCCAGAACGGTGGGTGCTACGGCTCGCCTTTATCTGGTCATTAATATTCTGCAGTTATTTATTCTTGACAGGCTCGGCATTCCTTTTCTGGCCACTTCGCTCGTGATCTTGGTGTTGATCTTGTTGTACACCGCCGAGGGAGGGGTTAAGACCATCATTTTTACCGATACCCTGCAAACGTCGGGTATGTTGATCGGTCTGGTGGTCTGTTTGATTGTATTGGTAAAGGCATTGGGAGTAGGTTGGTCCGGTGCCTGGGAGCTGATCACAGCCAAGGGCTATTCGCAGGTGCTCAATACCGATATCAAGAGTCCGCTCAATTTTTGGAAACAATTACTGGGCGGTATGTTCATTGCCATCACCATGACGGGTCTCGATCAGGAGATGATGCAAAAAAATATCAGTGTTCGCACCTTGAATGATTCTCAAAAGAATATCATGACCATGAGTACCATATTGGTATTGGTCAACGCACTTTTCTTGATTTTAGGAGCCGTGTTGCATCTGTATGCTGCCAATACCGGTCTCACTGCCAAGGGTGATGATCTGTTTCCGGCCATTGCGCTCAGTGATGCCTTCTCCGGTACGATCGGAGTTATATTCATCATTGCCCTTATCTCGGCTTTGTTTCCAAGCGTGGATGGGGCCATTACTTCGTTGACCTCGAGTTTTTGTATTGATATGCTCGATTTCAATAAGCTGGAAGGCTCCGAAAAGGCCAAGCGCCGAAAAAGATTGACCGTGCACCTTGGCTTTGCCCTTGTTTTTTTAGCGATGGTCCTATTGTATAAGTTGGTCGACGATAAATCGATCATTCAATTCATTATCAAATTTGCCGGCATCACCTACGGGCCCTTATTAGGATTATTCGCCTTTGGTATTTTGACCAAGCGCCGACTACGTAGCGGGTTGATATGGGCCATTTGTATTGCGGGGCCCTTGCTGGCCCTGACCCTCGATCTGCTTTGTAATCCTGCCTACTACAACGGGCTATTGCATACCGACCTGGGTCTCTCCGATCTTTCCGATCGTTTATTCGGTGGCTATAAGATCGGACCTGAATTGATCTTGCTCAATGGTCTGATCACTTTTGCCGGACTTTGGCTGATCTCTCTACCTGGCTCAGCCGCCCGTTCGGCCACTGACAAGGCATAGCGTACCTTCGTACAAATTTTTTACGTGGACATCATCTCTCCCGAGGCATGGCAATATGCGCTTCAACATAGCAGCGAAGCTGATCCGTTGTTACAGGAGATCGAACAGTATACGCAGCAGCATCATCGCGAAGCGCACATGCTAAGCGGACCGTTGCAAGGGCAATTTTTGTCACTGTTCAGTCGCCTGCTGCGCCCGGCCGCAGTACTGGAGATCGGTACGTATACCGGCTACAGTGCCATTTGTTTGGCCAAGGGATTGCGTTCCGACGGGCAGCTGCATACTATCGAGCTTCGCGAAGCGGAGGCTTCGGTGGCCCGCCAATTTTTTGATCGTTCTTCTTACGCCCATCAATTGCATCTGCACCAAGGCGATGCGCGTAGCGTGTTACCCGGGCTTACGTTCTCCTGGGACTTGGTATTCTTGGATGCCGACAAGGTGTCTTATACTGACTATTTTAACATGATTTTGCCCCGCGTCCGACCTGGAGGATTTATCTTAGCCGATAATGTCTTTTTTCATGGACAGGTCTTTGCGCCCGCCCTTCATGGAAAAAGCGCAAAGGCCATAGCTGCCTTCAATGAATACATCAAAGGCCATCCCGATGTAGAGGTGCTACTGCTTCCGATTCGAGATGGCATCAGTGTGATTCAAAAAAGGATGGATGGAAACAAGTAATATGAGCAACAGTGTAAGGGATACCACCAACAGAAGCGCCATGTCGGCACCGCTATCGATCGCGGTCATGCTATCGCTGTTAACGAGCTTCGTTGCCATTGGACAACGACAGGAAGCCATCGAGGACTATATCAGCAAGTACGAAACGCTGGCCGTTGCCGAAATGCAACGTACGGGCGTACCTGCTTCTATCAAACTTGCACAGGGTATTCACGAAACACAAGCCGGTACCAGCCAGTTGGTCCAGCGATCCAATAATCATTTTGGCATCAAATGCAAGACCGGCTGGAGCGGCCCTTCGGTGCGTCATGACGATGATGCGCGAGCGGAGTGTTTTCGTAAATACGAAACGCCTGAAGCTTCTTATGTGGACCATTCCAATTTCTTGAAGAATAGTCCTCGCTATTTCTCTTTGTTCGAACTACCTCCCACCGATTACCAGGGGTGGGCCTGGGGACTTAAAAAGGCAGGGTACGCCACCAATCCACAGTATGCGCAAACACTCATTAAGCTGATCGAGGAATATGATCTTAATCGCTACACGTTGTTGGCGTTGGGAAAGTCATTGAACCCCGCTTCGCCTTCTACTGTACCCTCCACGGTACCCTCGGTGGCAACATCGGCCTCACCTGTCGCTGAGCCTCCAACACCTCCGCTACCGAAGGTGATCACTACCGCAACTTCCGAGCCAAGTCAGTCGATCGCCAGCCCAAGCGAGACACGCTATCCATCGGGTGTTTTTGAAAAGGATGGATGCCGGGCCGTTTGGGTCAGGGCCGGAACTCCCTTCTTGGCCATTGCCGATCAATATAAGATACCGCTATCGAAATTGTTTTCGTTTAATGGTATGGAGCCTGTTCTCCAGGCACAACAAGACCAGTTGCTCTTGCTGGAGCGGCGGGCCAATACGCCCATTCGCTGGCCTCTTCGCAATAAAAGATCGAGTTGATAACTTGGGATGCGGCTAAGCCACTAACTTCGGGTAACGAATTTTGTATGGAGCGTATACGTGTACACGACAAGTCTTTTGTTCCTTTTCTGACGGCCGATCAAATCAGGGAACGGGTAGCCGCGTTGGCGGCACAGATCAGCCACGATTACCAGGGCAAGCGTCCGCTCTTACTAGCCGTGCTCAATGGGTCTTTTATGTTTGCGGCCGACCTGTTTCGATTACTGACCATCGAAGCAGAGATCAGTTTTATCAAGATCGCCTCTTACCAGGGGATACGCTCATCCGGAAAGGTAGTCACTGCGATCGGCATGGAGCAAGACCTGACAGGAAGGGCCATCATTTTGCTGGAAGACATTGTGGATACCGGAAAGACCTTGCATCATTTTATTCCGACGTTGCAGCAACAACATCCCGATTCCATTGCCATCGCTACGTTCTTGCACAAGCCCGAGGCAACGCTCTTTCCACTTTCGCTGGATTATGTTGGTTTCAGCATACCCAATCGGTTTGTCGTAGGATATGGACTTGATTATGATGGTCTGGGAAGAAATCATTACCAGGTCTATCAGCTGGCACCCGACGAGACAACTTAGAGTTGACGAACCACTCATTGACATACGTATGCGCATCTGTCTACTCACCCTGATGGTTATATGGTTGTGCACGCCGATATGGGCGCAACAGCAAACCTATTTTAGGGGAGAGGTAAGCGATGAATCGGGCAATAAGCTTCAACAGGTCTCGATCCGACAGTTGTCTACAGGACTATTATTTAAAAGCGGAATGGGTGGACGCTTTGGCATTACGAGTAATGCGATCGTTGATTCCTTTTATTTTTCGTTTCCAGGGTATCAGCCCGAAAAGTGGATCGGTAAAGCCGATTCTTTTTTGCAGATCCGTCTTCGGGTACTTCCCCCTTCGCTGTCAAACCCCGACCGGCCTCGTCTGGTGTCACGCACCAATAACATGAGCCGACAAGAGGAACGCAGGGCATACGTTGGTAACGAAACCTACACCTCGCTGGTCGAAAATCCGTGGATAAACGCTACGCAATATATCACCACGGGTCTTGCCCTTAACGTAGACAGAGCCTCGTACAGTAATGTGCGGCGCTTTATAAACCGATCCGCTTATGTGCCGACCGATGCTGTGCGCATCGAAGAGATGCTGAATTATTTTCCCGCTCCGGCCGCTGCACTTCCTGCTACCGGGGATACAGTCGTGTTCAAGGTGAGTTCTTTGTTGGGCCCCTGCCCCTGGAACTGGGAGAACCAGTTGTTGCAATTGCAAGTAGCGGCCCGTCAACTCGATCTGGATACGCTTCCTTCTTCGAACCTTGTTTTTTTGATCGACGTTTCGGCATCGATGGATATGCCTAACAGACTTCCACTCCTGCAATCGGCTTTTAGGATGCTCACCCAAAATCTTCGAGAAAAAGATACAGTGTCGATCGTTGCTTATGGCGGTGTCTCTGCGGTATTGCTTCGTGCCGTTAGTGGTTGCGAAAAAGACAGCATCTTAAAAGTGATCGGCTCTTTGGTACCCGGGGGAGCCACCCCCGGCGAATCAGGTATTCGTATGGCCTATAAAATTGCCAAGGATCATTTTATAGAGAATGGCAACAATCGAATTATTCTTGCCACCGATGGCGACTTCAATGTAGGACTTCGCACGGAGGAGGAGCTCGACGAATTGATCAGTTCGCAACGTTTGCAAGGGATCTATTTAACCTGTTTGGGGGTAGGGATGGGCAACTACAAAGATTCTAAGATCCAACTGCTGGCCGAAAAGGGTAATGGGAATTTTGCCTATATCGATTCGGAGCGCGAAGCGGAGAAGATCATGATGAAGGAATTCGCACAAACGCTCTATACCGTGGCAGACAACGCGTACATGCAGGTTAGTTTTACGCCGACCTGGATCAAGCAGTACCGGCTGATCGGTTTCGATAATAAGGCAGCTGCCTTGCTGGATACGCTTTCTTCCATCGAGGGAGGCGAAATGGGTTCGGGTCATACCCTTACGGCCCTGTTCGAGATCACGCCTACCGAAAAGTTGTTGGAAGCTCAGCGAGTTCGCCAGGCCGATACGCTGGCCTATGTGTCGTTGCGTTATCGATATCCGGGTGATACGATCTCTCAAAAGCAACTTTCTTTTTTACCAACCAATCCGGCTGTTACGCTCGACGAGTTGCGCACTCACCAGTTTACGGCCGCCGTAGCCTTATTCGGTCTAAAGCTGAAGGAATCGCCCGGGGTAAAAAATTATACGTGGTCGCAACTGCAATCGTTGACCACCCAGGTAATAGATGTGGCACAGCCCCTTCAGGTAGAGTTCTCGCAATTGGTCGAGCGGGCCGCTGCTTACTATGCTCCCAAAAAGAAAAAGGAACGAAAAAAAAGAGAGTGATTACTGAAAGAGATCTTTGATCAGCTCAAAGAAATTGCGCTCCGATCGTTCGGGTTGCGGGGTAAAGTTGGGAGAGCTGCTGAGTTTTTCGAGTGTCGCTTTTTCTTCTGCCGAAAGTTGCTGCGGGGTCCAGACGCTAACCTGTATGAGTTGATCGCCCTTCTCGTACGAATTGACGGCAGGGAATCCTTTTCCTTTCAGTCTGAAAATTTTTCCGCTTTGCGTGCCCGCCGGAATTTTGATCTTGGCCCTGCCATCGATGGTGGGCACTTCGGCCTGGGTGCCAAAGACGGCATCGGTAAAGGACAAGTGCAATTCATAGGCTACATTGAGTCCTTCGCGATGTAATTCTTTGTGGGCCTCTTCTTCGACCAAAATGATCAGGTCGCCGTTGCTGCCACCTCGTTCGCCCGCATTGCCTTTGCCGGTAACATTGAGCTGCATGCCTTCTTGTACGCCGGCGGGAATATCGATGGTTACCGTCTCTTCTCCATAGGTACGACCATCTCCTTTGCAGGCACCGCACTTGGACGTAATGGTGGAACCCTCTCCATTACAATCGGGGCAGGTAGCCACCGTTTGCATCTGGCCTAAGAACGTATTTTGCACCCGCCGTACCTGACCATTGCCGCCACAGGTCGAACAGGTTTGCGTACTATTCTTGTCTTTGGCGCCACTGCCACTGCAGGTGTTGCAAGACACATATTTTTTTACCTTGATGTTCTTAGAGACCCCTTTGGCGATCTCTTCGTAATTCAATTTTAGTTTGATGCGCAGGTTACTGCCCCGTGTGCCCCGGCTGCGTTGTCGGCCGCCACCTCGCTGTCCGCCTCCAAAAAAACTTCCAAAGAGATCATCCCCAAAAATATCTCCGAACTGGCTAAAGATATCATCCATGTTCATGCCGCCGCCTCTGCTACCGGCTCCCCCTACGCCTGCATGTCCAAAGCGATCGTATTGGGCGCGTTTATCGGCGTCACTCAGTATTTCGTAGGCTTCTGCCGCTTCTTTGAACTTTTCTTCGGCCGCCTTGTCTCCGGGGTTACGATCGGGGTGATACTGCATGGCCACCTTTCGGTACGACTTTTTGATCTCGTCGACCGAAGCGGATTTGTTTACGCCCAGTATTTCGTAATAGTCTCTTTTGCTCATGGGTTATTTTCCGACCACCACTTTGGGATGACGGATTGTTTTCTCGTTTAAGGTATAGCCTTTTACCACCTCGTCGAGCACTTTGCCCTTTAATTCTTCGCTGGGCGCGGGTATCTCGGTGATAGCTTCGTGCAAGTCCGCATCGAAATCTTGATGTAGCGTATCGATGGCTTTGAGTCCGCGCGATTGTAGTTTGTGCCGAAGCTTATTGAACACCAATAACAGGCCTTCTATCAACGGGGCTGCTTCGGGATTTGCCTCGAGTGTTTTTTGGGCACGGTCACAGTCGTCAAGTACTTCGAGCAATTCACCGATCACTTCGCGGCCGGCCGTTTGCATCAGCTCGATCCGCTCTTTCGCATTACGACGTTTGTAATTGTCGAATTCGGCGACCGTTCTCAGGTATTTGTCTTTGTACTCGTCCAGTGCCTCCTTTGTTTTGTCTAGTTCGCTCAGTGCGGGTGTCTCCGAACTATTTTCGGGCTGTTCCCGGAGCGTTTCATCGGTAGTTACGTTTACCTCGGCCGACTTGTTTTCTTGTTCTGACATGGCTCAACTAAATTGGTTGCAAAGGTAGGGTGGTCAATTTTATTGCCAACCCGTTCAGGCTGCCTGATTCGCCCGAATTATAGACAAAATGACCTTGTCTGTCAGTGCTTTCGGTCTTTATGTCTGCCTTTTGGGGTTATCTTCGCCACGCATGATCAAAGTACTGTTGAAGCGAAAGATAGCCCCCCGGGTGTTGCTGGGTCATCCCTGGATCTTTGCCAATGAGGTAGAAAGGGTAGAGGGAGAGCTGAGCGGCGGTGAAGTGGTAACCGTATATACGCACGATCAAAAATTTGTGGGACAAGGGTATGCCAATCCTCGCTCTCAGATCTTGGTGCGTTTATTGACCAGAGAGGAAGGCGTTGTTATCGATGAAACTTTTTTTCTGGAAAAGCTTCGCGCTTGCTGGGCGTACAGAAAGCGCCTCGGCTACACCGAAAATTGTCGACTGGTCTTTGGCGAGGCAGACGGATTACCCCAGTTGATCATCGATAAATTCAATGATCATTTTGTGCTGCAAACGTTGGCATTGGGCATCGACCGTTGGAAGCCCGCCTTGGTAAATGCCTTGCAAGAACTCTTTTCTCCCCAGGGAATTTATGAGCGCAATGATGTACCGGTCCGCGAGCTCGAGGGGCTGCCACAGCAAAAAGGTTTTTTATCGGAGCCTTTCGAAACGCGCATCATCATTCAAGAGAACGGACTGCGTTTTTATGTAGATCTGGCGCAAGGACAAAAGACCGGCTACTTTTTGGATCAGCAAGATAACAGAAGAGCGATCCACGCTATTGTAAAGGACGCTGATGTGCTCGGTGCATTCACCTACACCGGTACGTTCGAGATCCATGCGGCTCACTACGGGGCCCGATCGGTGCTCGGGCTAGATATCTCGGCCCAAGCGGTGGCACAAGCCAACGAGAACGCCCGTTTGAACGGCTTGCAAGATCGCTGCCGTTTCGAAGAGGCCAATGCCTTTGATGTACTCAAGCAGTGGGCCAAAGAAAAAAAACAGTACGATGTGGTGATGCTGGATCCCCCCGCGTTTACCAAGAGCAGGGCCACGTTGCAAAAAGCCATCACGGGCTACAAGGAGATCAACCTGCGGGGCATGAAGCTGGTCAAGCCCGGAGGATTTTTAGTAACCTCTTCTTGTACGAACCTGGTGCCCCCGGATCTTTTTTTAGAGATCATCGCCATGGCGGCCAAAGATGCTCGCCGTTCCATACGGCAAGTTTGTTTTCAGACACAATCGCCCGATCATCCTATTATTCCTACTATGGAAAATACCCATTACCTGAAATTTCTGATCATACAGGTGCAATAGGTATGGGTTCGCAACCGATTCCATGCGCTGCCATAGGCAGATGCTGCAACGCAAGAACACACCGCGGAAAAAAGGGCTATGAAAGCGAATGGAATGAATTACTTGGTTACCTGAAATTTTCCGGATTCCACGATCTTACCGTTGGCATCGGTGAGATGATAGATGTAAATGCCGCGGGGAAATTCATTGAGATTGAGTAGGAATCGTTCCTGGTTGAGGGAGGCCGCAAAAACTTTTTTACCCAGAATGCCGCTATACACCTGAAGGGTCAGCCCCCGTTTAAAATTGTCGCGTAGCTCAAAGGTGATATAGCTAACGGCGGGGTTGGGGTACAACCGTACCATTCTGGCAGCAGGCTCCTGAATAGATGCGGCAGGTTGCTGCGAAAAGGCGCCCAACGACGCTAGCAAGAAAATTGATATAGGAACGATACGTTTCAAGTAGTCAAATATAGTAAAAACAGGGAACTTTTCCAAATCAAATCAAGACATAAGCCTTATAGCCTGTTCATTTTCATCACATTAGATGCGTATGTCATCGGAGGCTCAGGCCAGTTCGCTCAGCTTGGCATTGATCTTTTCAAAATCGGGCACATCTCCGGCACTTTCCAATACCTCGGCGTATTGAACGATACCCTTACGATCGATCACAAAGGCCGAACGTTTTGAAACGCCTTTCATGTCTAAGATCCAATCGTGATAGATACTTCCGTAGAGTTCGGAAACTTTTTTGTTGAAGTCGCTGAGCAATGGAAAATTCAGTTGCTGCTCCTCTTTGAATTTACCGAGGGTAAAGACCGAGTCAACAGAGATGCCGAATACCTTGGCATCGACTTGGTTGTAGAGAGCTATGTTATCACGTACGGAGCAAAGTTCTTTGGTGCAAACGCCGGTAAACGATTGCGGAAAGAACAGCAAGAGCACGTTATGGCCTTGTTGTGCCGATAGCTGTACGGGATTCTTGTCCGAATCGAACAAAGTAAAATCGGGGGCGGGTTGTCCAAGTTGAATACTCATAGGGGTATAATTAAAAGTGGGACTGCAAAGATGTGTAAAATGGATGTATTTTAGAGGCTATGATAAAAATTGTTGATGTGATTCGCGTGCTCGAGTCGTGGGCACCGCCCGTGTTGCAGGAATCGTACGACAATGCCGGGCTGCTCACCGGTAACAAAGCGGACCATTGTACGGGCGTGCTATGTTGCCTGGATGTTACGGAGGCTATCCTCAACGAGGCGCTGGAGCGCGGTTGCAACCTGGTGGTGGCTCATCATCCCCTGATCTTTGGCGGTATCAAAAAGCTGAGTGGTGGCACCGGTATGGAACGAACCCTGGTCCTGGCCATCAAAAAAGACCTGGCCATCTATGCCATACATACCAATCTGGATAATGTGATCAGTGGGGTCAATGGTAAGATCGCCTCGCTGCTACAATTACAAGACGTTCGGGTACTGCTCCCCAAAGAAAATACCTTGTGCAAACTGGTTACGTATGTGCCAAATCAGCATACCGCGTTGGTCCGAGAGGCCTTGTTTGCGGCCGGCGCCGGCCAGATTGGGCGTTATGGGGAATGTAGTTTTTCGGTAGCAGGAGAGGGCACGTTCACCGCCGGCGAAGACACGAAGCCCTTTGTTGGCGAGCAAGGGGTTCGTCATACGGAACCCGAGCATCGGCTCGAAGTGATCGTTCCCGTCCACTTGCAGGCGACCGTGCTGGATGCCTTGCGTAAGGCGCACCCCTATCAAGAGGTAGCCTACGAGTTTATCCCCCTTTCTAACTTGCATCCGGGGGTGGGTGCCGGGCTGGTGGGCGAGCTTCGCGAGCCGGCAGAGGAGTTGGTCTTTTTAGAGACCCTTGCCCGCACATTTGGGGTGAGTCAGCTTCGTCATAGTCCGCTTTTGCAAAAGCCCATCAAGCGGGTCGCCGTTTGTGGGGGTGCTGGCAGTTTTCTGATTTCCAATGCTTTAGCAGCAGGTGCCGATCTCTTTTTAACGGCCGACCTCAAATACCACGATTTTTTTAGGGCCGATGGACGACTTGTGTTAGCTGATATCGGGCACTTTGAATCTGAGCAGTTTACGATAGAGCTGCTAGCCGATCATTTAGCCGAAAAATTTCTTAACTTTGCCGTCCTCAAAACAAGCATATCCACTAATCCCGTCAACTATTTATGGCACAAGTAAAAGATTTTTCGATCCAGGAGAAGCTGGTGTCTTTGGTAACCCTTCAACAGATCGACAGTAAGCTCGACGAGATCAAGATCCTGAAAGGAGAACTTCCTATGGAGGTGGCCGATCTCGAAGACGAGATCACCGGATTGCATGCCCGCCTAACCCGTATCGAAGAGGAAGTCAACGGGGTTACGGAATTTATTGAGCAACGCAAGCTGGCCATCAAGGCTGCCGAGGCGCAGATCGCCAAGTACGAGAAGCAAAGCGAGAATGTCAAGAACAACCGTGAATACGAAGCGATCAATAAAGAGATCGAAATGCAGCAGCTCGATGTAAAGTTGGCCGAAAAGCATATCAAAGATGCCACGGACGAGATCGCCGAAAAGGCCGTATTGCTCGAAAAGGCTAAAAAGAATATTGCGGTAAAGGATGGCGTGCTCGCTACCAAAAAAGAAGAGCTGGAAAAGATCATTTTGGCCAACGAAAAAGAAGAGAAGCAATTCAATAAACTGGCGGTTGAGGCTAAACAACAAGTCGATCCCCGCTTATTAGCCAGTTACGAAAAGATCCGCGGGAACTACCGCAACGGACTGGCCGTGGTGCCGGTAGAGCGTGACGCCTGCGGGGGCTGCTTCAATGCCATTCCTCCACAAAAGCAGAGCGAGATCCGTCAACACAAAAAGATCATGATCTGCGAAAACTGCGGTCGTATCTTGGTGGATGAGGAGCTGGCTAACGGCGTACAGCTGGCCTAATTGTACTTTTCTGTCCGATACCTGGTCGCTGCAGTAAAATAAGCTTAGATCAATCCCGTTTTTTTAAAAGCGGGATTTTTTGTGAAAGCCCCTGTTGTTTTTTGCGATCTAGGCTTTGTGGTAGATCTAATTCCAATTAATTTGTGCCCATGCTGCTGCGGCTTTGTATTCAGAATTATGCCATCATCGACGAAATCGAGATAAGTTTCTCACCCCATTTCAGTGTCATAACGGGAGAGACCGGAGCCGGTAAATCTATATTGATGGGCGCCCTGGGCTTGATCTTGGGTGAACGGGCCGATGCATCAGCCTTGGGTAACAAAGAAAAAAAACTAATTGTCGAGGGGCAATTCGACATCCGTCAAAAAAAGGCGGTACTCGATTGGCTGGGTCGAGAGGAACTCGATCAAGAAGACGCGTTGATCATTCGTAGAGAGATCGCTGCTGCCGGTAAGTCCAGGGCTTTCGTCAATGACACACCGGTCACGCTCTCTCAATTACAACAACTCAGTTCATTGCTGGTAGACCTTCACCAGCAATTCGACACGCTCGATCTCGAGGAGAGTTCCTTTCAGCGAGAGGTTCTCGATGCATTGGCAGGGCAACTTTCGCTACTCGATCAGTATCACCAGCAGTATCGCATTCTTCAGCAACAGCGGCAACGGGTAACGATGCTGAGCGAGCAAAAGCGCAAGCTCGAAACGCAAGCTGATTACGATCGGTTTCAATTAGAGGAACTCGACGCGGCGGCATTTGTACCCGGCGAGATCGAATCGGCCGCTGTCGAGTTGAAGTCGCTGTCACACGCCGATTCGGTACAAGCGACCTTGACGCACCTTTCGATGTCGCTGCTATCCGGAGACGAGGCCTTGTTGCCCGCTTTCAAATTGTTGCTCAACGAACTTGCCTCGCAAAAAGAGTTTCATGCCGAGCTGCCCGCTCTCGAAGAAAGGTTGCGATCTTCTTACGTAGAGATGCAAGACGTGGCCCGCGATCTGGAACGCCTCAGTCAAAAAGTACAGGTACAGCCCGAGCGCATGGCACATCTCAACGAGCGACTATCAGTCGGATATCGACTATGCAAGAAACACCAAGTGAGTACTACCGACGAACTATTGGCCTTTCAGCAGGCACTACGCGATAAATGTCAGGTAGCTATCGATATTGATCAGGAATTATTGGGCGCTCAAAAGGCCCAGCAAGAGAGTGAACAAAAAGCCTTGCAATTGGCAACGCAATTGTCTACCGGTAGAAAAAAGCAGGTGGCCCCCTTCGAAAAAAAAGTGAATGCCTTGCTCAAACAGGTTGGGATGCCTGCGGCTCAGCTACAGGTACAACTCAAGTCGGCTGCATTGGGAGCCGACGGTATCGATGAGGTGATCTTTCTCTTTGATGCGAACCGTAGCGGCCAGTTTCAGTCTTTGCGCAAAGTGGCCAGCGGAGGTGAGTTGAGCAGGCTGATGCTTTGTATCAAATCGCTGGTTGCCGCTTCGCTAGACCTGCCTACGCTTATCTTCGATGAGATCGATACCGGCATTTCCGGCGAGGCAGCCCGCCAAGTAGGGCTTCTGCTTCAGGAGTTGGCCACCAACCGCCAGGTGATCTGCATTACGCATCAGCCTCAGATCGCCGGCAAGGCACAATCTCATTTCTTTGTCTACAAGCAGTTGAATCAAGAGGCTCGCGAAGCTGCCATTACCCGCATAAAGTTGTTGGACGAAGCAGAGCGGATCGATGTGATGGCCCGCATGCTGGGGGGTGACCAACCCTCGGCCGCCGCAAGGGCCAATGCCCGTGAAATGCTCTCCTAATTGTGGATAACCTAGCCGTTTGCCGTGCGAAAAAGGTGCAGAAAGAAAAATTTTTTCTGTTTTTCTTTTGGGGTTTATTTCGCTGTTCGCTTCTGAAGCGTAGAACCTCAAATTAAGCAATGTATGGATGTGCCCAACCTTAACAAAGACCGCAAAGCAAAAAGAAAGAGTGCCGTAGACCTGGGCACGATGGTATATGGAAAAGTGCCCCCGCAAGCACGCGAACTCGAAGAAGCGGTATTGGGCGCCATTATGCTCGAGCGCGGGGCTTTCGATATTGTGGTAGAGATCCTGAAGCCGGGCTGTTTTTACACCGAGGCACACCAACGCATCTTCGCGGCCATGCAATCGCTTTCTAACAAGAGTCAGCCCATCGATATACTTACGGTTACCGAAGAGTTACGTTTTAAGGAGGAGCTCGATATTGTTGGGGGACCCTATGTACTCACCAAACTTACCAACGCCGTTGTGTCGGCGGCCAATATCGAAGCCCATGCCCGGATCATTTTACAAAAGTTCATCCAGCGCGAATTGATCCGCGTGAGTGGAGAAATTATCGGAGATGCGTACGAAGATTCTACGGATGTGTTCGATCTGTTGGACGATGCCGAGACCAAGTTGTTCGAGATCACCAATAATAATTTGCGCAAGAATTTTGAGACCATCGACTCGGTGTTGGTCAATACCATCAAACGCATCGAGGACCTACGCAATAAGAACGAGGACCTTACCGGAGTGCCCAGTGGCTTCGCCTCTTTGGACCGGATCACCTATGGTTGGCAACGTACTGATCTGATCATCTTGGCGGCCCGTCCTGCGGTGGGTAAGACCGCTTTTGCACTCAACCTCGCTCGTAATGCCGTGATGCATCCTACCAAGTCGACACCGGTAGCCTTCTTCTCGTTAGAGATGAGCGCCGCCCAGCTGGTGCAACGGATCTTATCGGCCGAAAGCGAGATCTGGCTCGAAAAGATCAGTCGTGGAAAAATGGAGGAGCACGAGATGAAACAGCTTTATGCGCGCGGGGTGCAACGACTGGCGCAGGCTCCCCTTTACATCGACGATACGCCCGCGTTGAACATTTTTGAGCTTCGTGCCAAGTGTCGCCGTTTAAAGAACAAGCATAACATCGGAATGGTCATTGTCGACTATTTACAATTAATGAGTGGTACTGGTGAGAATCGAAATAGTAATCGCGAACAAGAGATCAGTAATATCTCCAGAAACTTAAAGGCGCTCGCCAAAGAGTTGAGTATCCCCATTGTGGCCCTTTCTCAGTTAAGCCGTGCCGTAGAGACGCGTGGAGCCGGTAAGGATGGCTCCAAGATGCCGCAGTTGAGCGATCTGCGCGAGTCGGGTGCTATTGAGCAAGATGCCGATCTGGTCATGTTTCTGTATCGTCCCGAATACTACGATATTACGACCACCGAGATGGGAGAGAACAACAGAGGCGAAACGCATGTTCGTATCGCCAAGCACCGAAACGGATCGCTCGAGACGATCAAGCTGCGCGCGCTGCTCAATATCCAGAAATTTACAGAAGAAGAGGGCGGTATGGGTATGAG
>JBJTFT010000015.1:0-3380 GCA_046093525.1 Sphingomonadales bacterium
TGTTCGGACAGCCTTTTCAATTTCAGTTAATTGGTATTAGTAACCGGGGTTTTGAGTGTAGTTCGCGTTTTGCTGAATCTCGGCCAGTGAAATAGGCCAAATGAAACGGTTATCAGCATAAGGGATAGCAGCTACACCCCGGGGAATGCCGGGAGCAGGTACACCAGTACATACGAAGAGCGAAGCGGGAACCGCAGTAGTAGTAACTACTTTAGAGGGGATACCACCACCGGCTACAGGAGAATGTACGGGGTCTGGAGAAAGGCGATGAATATCTTGCCAGCGCTTTCCTTCTCCTAAGAACTCAATTCTTCTCTCGAATAAGATCGCTGCGATCAGGGCATTTTTATCGGCGAAGCTGGCAACCGTAAACTGATCGGCAGGTGTGAGCACCGAACGGTTACGAACGGCATTGAGTAAATCAACGGCACGGGCAGAAACACCAGTGGCGCGACGAGCTTCGGCTTCGGCAAGTACCAATAGTACTTCGGCATAGCGAATAATGGGCGCACCGTCAGAGAGGTTAGCCACATCGCGATACTTAAAGGTAAACTTGGCAGTGGGGTAATCACGCACCATGGTAGCACCACGACGCAGGTCAGAGCAGATCCAGCGAGGATCGCTCCAGATAATGGGGCTAATGCGCACCAGACCACGACCATTCAGATTGGGGTCGCCTAGCATGGTAGCTAAACCGCCATTAACGCTTGCATTATCGGTAGCATCGTTTCTGATCGAGAAGATGCTCTCGGTAGACGTGTTGTTGGCAAAAGGTCCGTCGGGAGTAGCGGTCAAGGCCCAGCTTCCGATGGGGCTTACAAAGGGAGCCGCTGAAGGAACCAGCTTGTTTCCTTCAGTTACCACATTGGCCCAATCGTTCATGTGCATTCTTACGCGCATCTTAAGGGCAATGGCAGCAGCTCTGCTCGCACGATAGGTACGAATGGTAGAAGTGGCAGGCAGGTTTGTTTCGGCATAATCGAGATCGGCCAAGATCTTGCTGTATACAAGTGATACAGGAAAATCAGAACGCTTTAAGGCGCGAGCTTGCTCGGCCTTGGCTTCGGAGTTGATACCGAATTCACGCACGATGATACCCTCTTTGTTTCCATTACCATCGGCAAAAGGACGGGCCCAGTGTGTTACCAATTCGTGGTGAGCGAGTGCACGCAAGAAGCGGCACTCAGCAACGAACTGAAGGCCGGTACCAGAAGGAATAATTCTTTGGCAACTGCTCCCTCAACACCTTCAATGACCAGATTGGCTTTGTTGATGAGAGAGTATAGCGTTTGAAAATGGAAATCGTTATTAGCACTCACGTTAGAGTAAGTGGCTTCGTACGTTACTTGATAGAACAACGCGGTGTTGTGCATGTCTTCGCCACGCATATCGCCTTGCTGAATGCTGGCGGCTCCAAAGGGATATCCACGAACGGCACCACCGGCATAGAATCCGGATTGAGCGGCATCGTAAACACCGTTGACGGCCAGGTTTACCTTGGCAGCATCGGCAAAGGCAGAGGCATCAGAGAAAGAGCTGTAGGGCTGCAATTCCAACACCTTTTTTTGACAGCCGCTCAACAAGGTGAGCAGTACTGCGAAGATCGCTAGCGATCTAAAGATGGAAGTATTAGGTTTCATATCAATTTATTTTGTTGTGTTGTACGGTTTTGATTACAGGCCCAGGTTAAATCCAAAAGAGATAATGCGAGGTCTGGGAACGGTGTTGTTGTCGATACCAGCCTCCGTGATATTCTCAGGATCGATACCAGAGTAGTTGGTAATGAGCACCAGGTTTTGTGCCTGCACAAATACACGCATTGATTTTACGCCAATGTTGTTGGCCAGTGTAGCTTTCTTAAGGTCTACATTGTAACTCAACTGTACATTTTCTAGACGGGCAAAATCTCCGTTCTCCACAAAGCGGGTGAGCGCCTGACCAGACAGATTGGTAAAGTTATCACGACCGTACCACAGACGGGGAACACCGGTTACATCACCGGCTTTCTGCCAGCGCTGCATAATTTTACGTCCGTTATTTTGGAAGGCTTGGTTAACCAATGCCTCTTGCTCTGTTAACTTGAAGATCTTGTTACCACCCGAGAAGCGCCACAACATGTCGAAAGTAAAGCTCTTGTAGCGAAGGGTGTTGTTGAAACCACCAAACCAAGTGGGCAATACATTACCCAAAATGGTACGATCAGAACCGGCCAGCGTAGTAGCCGAGCCCAGTGTAGGATCAGAGGGGCTAACTACGGTGCGGTAGTTAGAAGTAGCGATGTTACCCTGAATAAGGGTTCCGTCTGCCTTAAAGTACATGGGGTTACCATTACCGCTGTTAACACCGGCAAAACGGTAGCCAAATAAGGCATTGATGGGTTGACCTACACGCAAAATGTTGTAAGCACCAGGAACATCTTGGTTCAGATACAGTGATTTAACCTCGTTCTTTACTTGTGTAAAGTTCAGGTTCATATCCCAGCTGAAGTTCTTGTTACGAACTACGGTTCCGGCCAAGGTCATTTCTATACCTCTGTTCTCCATATCTCCGATGTTACGGAAGATAGAGTTGCCAGGTACACCGAACGATACAGGCAGCGGAGCGGCCAGTACGAGTCCGTTATTCAGGTTCTTGAACCAATCGAAGGTAAAGCTCATGCGACCGTCGAGGAAGCTGAGGTCGATACCCACGTTGTACTTTTCGTTGGTCTCCCAGTTAAGTCCTGAGTTACCCACCGAAGAAACGGCGATACCACTTTGACCACCATAGGGAGCCAATCCGTACAAGCTAAGGTAGGGGAACAAACCACCGGCGATCTGGTCGTTACCAACCGTAGCCCAAGAGGTACGAATCTTAGCTTCGTCGAAGAAGCTCAGCATTTTTGAATTCTTCCAGAAATCTTCTTCAGAAATTCTCCAGCTGGCAGAAAGTCCGGGGAAGGTACCAAAGCGATTGTCGGGAGCAAAGCGAGAAAGTCCATCACGACGCAGTGATAATTGGAAGAAGTATTTGTTGTTGAAGTCGTAGGTAGCACGACCGAAATAAGCTACAAAACCAGGACCTTCGGTATAACCACCACCACTCAATTGGGTAACGGCGCTACCGCTGATCAGGTTATTCTGCATAAAGAAGTTATCGGCAAGGGTACGTCCCGAACCAGAGAACGAATTGAATACCTCGTTTTGGAATTCGGTACCCAGCGTTCCACTTACGGTATGCTTACCAAAGGTTTTGTTGATATTAACATAGTTCTGCCATACCCAACGTGTGTTGTTCAAGCTTTGGTTAAAGGCAGAACCGGTTACACCACGACCATCTCCATGACGGCTGTCAAGACCTTGAAAGTCTACCCCGTTCGCATAGTCAACACCGATCTTAGA
>JBJTFT010000016.1:0-3939 GCA_046093525.1 Sphingomonadales bacterium
AAATACGGATTTGTCCTGAATGATGTGGTAAAGTCTGATGGTAAGGGCATGAAACAAGATCTTGGCATTGGCATTGCGCTCAATTTGGTAATGCGCCTGGTCTAGCTCGTTGACCATGGCCTCTTGTTGCTCGATACCCGCGATCTTATTGAGTCGTTCCGCAAAATCTCTTTCTTTTTCGCCGATCGGGTACTCCCCACCCCGAATACGTAAGTGCAACGCTTGTTCGAGCAGGTGAATAAAATAGCGAACGAATTGTTTTTGTTTTTCCCGGCCAAGCCGACTGATCTCTTCGACCCATTTGGTCTGGGCCACCGGGCCCGTCTTAAGCATCGCATTGAGCCATTCGCGCACCAGCACCTGCCAATCCTCTTCGGCATGTTGCACCAATTGCAAGGCCTCTCGATAATTACCCTCGCAGAGCGGAGCCAGCTGTGCGGCCAACGAAGCAGGCGTGTTATTTCGCTCTATCAATGCTTTTTCGATGGCAGCCGTTTCGAGTGCCGGTACTTTTATCAACTGGCAACGACTGACGATCGTAGAAAGTAATTGCGCCTCGTTTTCACTGACGAACATCAATAAAGTATCGGGCGGGGGCTCCTCTATAAGTTTGAGTAGTTTGTTTCCTTCATTACCCATCAACTCGGGCAACCAAAGGATCAGGATCTTCCAGGGGCTTTCGAAACTTTTAAGGCTTAGCTTTCGAATAATATCGTTGCATTCTTCGGAGGTGATCTTACCCTGGCTGTTCTCTTTACTCTTGATCAGTTCGATCCAGTCAAATAAATTTCCATACGGGTGAAGTTGAACGAACGAGCGCCATTCATTGATAAAGTCTGTGGCAATGGGTTTCTCTCCCGCCTTTTTGGTTACCGTGGGGTACGAAAAATGAATATCGGGATGAATTAACTGTGTGGCTTTTTTACAAGCCGGGCAGGTGCCACAAGGAGCATCGGCCGAAGAAGCGGTCACGGTTTCGCATACCAGGTATTGTGCAAAAGCGATCGCCAGCGGAAGGGCACCACTGCCTTCTTTCGAAAGCAAAAGCAGTGCATGACTCAGTCTGTTTTGCCGCACCAGCTCAGTCAGCTGTAGCTGTAACGGGCCCTGTCCTATGACCTGATCATATCGCATCAGGGCGAATGTACTTCATCCAAAAGATAAAATGCGGCGAAGTCTTTTGACTTTAGTCGAGCCACTTTAAGATCTCCTTGCTCATGGGGTCGGTGCGAGGCGAGAAGGTAGCGACCAGCTCCCCCTTTTCGTCTAGTAAAAATTTGCCAAAGTTCCAGCTGACCGGATCATTAAAGTCTTTGGCCTTGGCTTGCTCCTTTAGGTATTTATACAGGGGATGCGTATCGTTCCCTTTGACCGAAATTTTTTCGGCCATCGGAAAGCTCACGCCATAGTTGCGTTTACAAAATTCACTGATCTCTTCGTTCGAGCCGGGCTCTTGCCCCATAAAGTTATTGGCCGGAAAACCCACGATCACCAACTTCTTGCCATAGGTTTTATATAACTGCTCCAGGCCTTCGTATTGGGGTGTAAGCCCACAGCGAGAGGCCGTATTGACGATCACTATCTTTTTGCCTTTGAAAGCAGAGAAATCGATGTCTTTGCCCTCGAGGCCAGGGACCGTAAAGTCGTAGATCGATCCGGCCGAAAGACTGAGCAGACTCATAAGAAAGATGATGATAAGTTTCATAATGGTAGATTTCAATTAATGTAACAATGCAAGCTACAAAAGGTTAGGCCAATGCGCTGAATAATCCTTATAACGAAGAGATACAGGCCGTAACCATGCTTACAGTAACACCCGGAATAGAAGCCAGTTGCTGGCCACAGGCCTCCAGGGTGGCACCTGTGGTCAGCACATCGTCGACCAGCAGCACTTTCTTGTACCGAAGCCGATGCGCCTGCTCAATGCAAAATAGGGAGCGACTGTTCTCCCAGCGTCCCATGCGGCCCAGTCGGGTCTGGCTTGCACTAAAATTTTTTCTGATCAACACTTGTTCAATGACCGGCACCTGCAGCAATTTGGCCATTCCGTTCGCAATGACCGCTGCCTGGTTGTAACCTCGCTGTCTTAGTTTTTTAGGATGAAGCGGAACCGGTACCAGGGCCTCTGGTTCGAAGCGACCACTTTCTTTTAATTGTGCTCCCAGTAACAGACCCAACTGTTCTCCCAGCGCTAGCTGGCGTTTGTATTTAAATTGATAGATGAGTTGCTCCATCAGCGAATCGCGGCTCAGGTAAAAGCCGGCATGTGCCGCATCGAAGGGGAAGCGCCCCCATAGGATCTTTTCAGCCGGATTGTCTCGCTGGTTGGCAAAGCCCGTTACCGGCAACTCATCAAGACAATACCAACAAAGAGCGCTGTCTTGCCCCAGCTTGTCGGAACCACATCCTGCACAAACGTGTGGATAAAAGAAATGGCCGATCGCCGCACCGAGTGTCGTGAGCGTTTGCATAGAACATCAACAGAAAAAAGTTAAAACAAATAGCGATAAACGTCCTCTACCCGGGCCATGGTCACCACTTCGATACCGCGGTCCTTCGTATTTTTTTTAGCGCCGCTCTCTTTTTGATTATAGCGAGACACGATAATTTTTTCAAAGCCTAACTTGGCCGCTTCGGCAATTCGCTGGTCTATACGATTGACAGCCCGCACTTCGCCACTCAATCCCACTTCGCCCGTAAAGCAAAGGCGGGGCGATAGTGCCACATCTTCGTACGAAGAAAGCAACGCACACAATACCGCCAGATCGATCGAAGGGTCTTCTACTTTTAATCCGCCGGCAATATTCAAAAAAACATCTTTGGTGCCGAACTGAAACCCTCCTCTTTTTTCCAAAACGGCCAGCAGCAATTGTAATCTTCTAAGGTCAAATCCGCTTACCGTTCGTTGAGGGGTGCCGTACACCGAAGGCGTTACCAGCGCCTGCACTTCGATCAGTAAAGGCCGCATACCTTCCATGGTGGCCGCGATCGCGATGCCACTTAGCTGCTCGTCTTTTTGGGTCAGTAATAGCTCGCTGGGGTTCAATACGGCCCGCATGCCGGTATCATTCATTTCGTAGATGCCCAATTCGGCGTTGCTGCCGAAACGATTCTTGAGCGTGCGTAAGATGCGGTAGGTATAATGCCGATCCCCTTCGAATTGCAAAACCGTATCGACCATGTGCTCTAGCATCTTGGGTCCGGCGATCTGGCCTTCTTTGGTAATATGGCCGATCAGGAACACCGGTGTGTTCGTTTCTTTTGCAAAGCGCTGAAATTCGGCGGCACACTCTCTGATCTGCGAGATCGATCCGGGAGAGGCATCAATATGTGGTGTTTGCAGGGTCTGGATCGAATCGACGATCAGCAACTGCGGCTTTAATTTCTTTATTTCCTGAAAAATGATCTGTGTGTTGGTCTCGGTTAGCAAATAGAACTGCGCATTCTTTGTTTGCAGCCGATCAGCGCGCATCTTGATCTGTTGCTCGCTTTCTTCGCCGCTAATGTAAAGCACGATCGCATCCTTTATACCTAAACCATTCTGCAGAAACAAGGTCGATTTACCGATACCGGGTTCGCCCGCTACCAGTACCAGACTACCCGGCACAATACCACCCCCCAATACGCGGTTGAGTTCGCTGTCGGGGGTGATGATCCTTTTTTCTTCGCTGCTTTTGACCGCATCGAGCGTAGTAGTGCGACCGGCTCTTTTTTCGCCGCCTAGTTCTTTCCAATCAATAAAATCTTTTGACTTGTCTTTTTGCACCAGTTCTTCTACAAAGCTGTTCCAAGAACCGCAACCGGGGCATTGACCGATCCACTTAACACTCTCGTGTCCGCATTGTTGGCAAAAAAAACTGCTCTTTGTCTTACTCATCTCTATAAAATGCAAAGGGCCAATCTTTCGACTGACCCTTTACTTACTAACCCATTAAATTC
>JBJTFT010000017.1:0-2945 GCA_046093525.1 Sphingomonadales bacterium
GCCGAGCCATCCTGCTTTTGTAAAAAATCAACAAGCGGAGCAAAGCGTATTCGTGCATGGAGTAAAAGACATCGTGCACGCACTTACAAACACGCCGGTGCGTATGCTCTTTGTTTCGTTGGTTCAGTTCTTTACCTGGCCAGGTCTTTTTTTGATGTGGTTCTATTATACGACCGCTGTAGCGGTAAATGTTTTTAAGGGACAAGATGCCAGCGATCCGGTGTATGCGGCCGGTGCTGACTTTGGAAGCCTTACCTTATCTTTTTATAGCGTTGTTACCTTCTTATTTGCGCTCGTGCTACCGGCCATTGCCGACCGGTGGGGCCGCTCCCTTACCCATGCCGTTTGTCTTATGGCCGGTGCTATAGGGCTGATCAGTGTCAATTTTATCACCGATAAATATTGGCTGTTCGGATCGATGGTGGGTGTCGGCATTGCCTGGGCCAGTATTTTATCGATGCCATATGCCATGCTCAGTGGCGTATTGCCCAAAGATAAAGTTGGCATTTACATGGGGATCTTTAATTTCTTTATCGTGCTGCCCGAGATCATCGCCTCGCTGGGATTTGGATGGCTGATGCGCGAGGTATTGGGCAACGACCGACTGTCAGCCCTGACCGTGGGGGGGGGCCTAATGGTAGTGGCCTCTCTTATTTGTATCCTATTTATCAAAGAGAAAAAACAATAGCATCTATTACCATGAAAAGAAGTATCGCATCTGTATTCGCATTCGGGCTGTATTTTTTTGCGGTGCAGGCTCAGTCGGCACTCAACATCTATCCGTCTCACTGGTGGGTCGGCATGAAGAGTGGATCGCTGCAGCTAATGCTTCATCAAGAGGGCATTGGTCTGTTTACCAAGGTCTCTACAGTCTACCCCGGTGTAGCTGTCAAGAAAGTAAGTTGCCCCGAAAACCGTAACTATCTTTTTGTAGATATCGAGATCGCTCCCCAAACTCGCCCGGGCACCATTACTTTTAATTTATCGGGAGCGAATGGGTACACAAAGACTTCGGCTGTTCAGTATTCGCTCAAAGCCAGGAGTACCGCCAATGGTAAAAGCCGGGTGCAAGGGGTGCAGGCATCCGACTTTGTTTATCTTATGATGCCGGATCGTTTCTCGAATGGAGATGTTACCAACGATGTGGTTCGCAGTTACCGCGACACAGGGTTAGAGCGCAGTAATAAGTTCTCTCGTCATGGCGGAGATTTTGTCGGCATCACCAATCATCTGGATTATTTCAAAGAACTGGGAGTAACAACGCTATGGTTGACCCCTGTCATCGAGAACGATATGCCTCGCTTGCGTGAGTGGGGTAACAGTGTGGCCGGATACCATGGTTATTGGTTTACTAATCATTATGCCATCGACAAACGATACGGAGGTAATGAGGGGTATAAAAAGTTTTGTGATGCCTTGCATCAAAATGGAATGAAGGTCATTCAAGATGCGGTGTACAACCATGTGGGCAGTCATCATTTCTTTCATCTCGATCCACCCACGGTCGATTGGTTCAATACCTCACAAGGTCGTTCGGCTCCCAATCATCGCGAAGAGGTTTTCTTTGATCCGTACGCCTCTACTGCCGATAAGCGTAACATGCTCGATGGTTGGTTTACGCAAGATCTTCCTGATCTCAATCAACGAAATCCCTATTTGGCTACCTATCTGATTCAACATGCGGTATGGAGTACCGAAGAGTTCGGTATAGATGGATGGCGCATAGATACGTACAAGTACTGCGAAGAGCCATTTCTCAACGATGTCAATACCGCACTGAAAAGAGAGTTTCCCTTTGTTACGGTATTTGGGGAGTCTTGGGTCAATACGCCGGTAGCCAACGCGTACTTTACCGCTGGTAATATTCAGGCTCCTTTTCGGCATAATGCCGAGGGGGTATTAGATTTTCAGACCTGTTTTGGTATGCTGGCCGCGATCAATGAGCAACCGGGATGGACTAACGGAGTGGGCAAACTGTATATGACCATGGCGCAAGATGTACTCTATGGTAATCCCATGAACAACTGTATTTTTCTGGACAATCACGATATGGACCGAGCCTTCTCTGTTTTCGAAGAAGATCCTCGTAAACTCAAGATGGCCATCAATTGGTTACTGACGCTCCGTGGTATTCCACAGCTTTATTATGGCACCGAGGTACTCATGAAAAATAAGAAGACCACTACCGATGCGCTGGTCCGCGAAGATTTTCCGGGTGGGTTTCCCGGTGATGATCCGGCTAAGAACCTATTTAGTGCTGCCGGTCGCAATGCCATGCAGCAAGACATGTTCAATCACGTAAGCCGGCTGGGGCAGTTCAGAAAAAGCTCTTCGGCACTTGGCAGTGGCAAGATGATGCAGTTTATTCCCCGCGATGGCGTATACAGTTATTTCCGCTATGATAGCAAGCAAACCGTATTGGTCGTGGCCAACACAGGCGACAAGCCGCATAATCCCGACTGGACTCGTTTGCAAGAGCGTACCAACGGATTTACGCGACTTCGTAATGTAGTAACGCAAGAGGTGGTTTCCATGAATGCGTTACAGGTAGCACCCGGCGAGAGTTTCGTTTTTGAATTGCTCCAATAGACCATTTGCATGCAACTCGACACGCAACGGCCCGTCTGGAATTACTCGCTGCTTACGGCCGACGATCTGGCGCAGTATCATCAAGGTACGCACTGTCGACTCTACCAGAAGATGGGGAGTCGTTCTTTGCAGGTGAATGGCGAATGGGGCTGCTATTTTTGCGTATGGGCTCCCAATGCTACGCGCGTGTCGGTGATCGGAAATTTCAACCACTGGAATAATGACGCCCACTTGCTTTTTCCGCGTTGGGAGAAATCGGGCATCTGGGAAGGCTTTATTCCCGGAGTGGGATTGGGCGAGGTGTACAAATATCATATAGCAGGTTATCAAGAAAACGAACTCGACAAGGGAGATCC
>JBJTFT010000018.1:0-7637 GCA_046093525.1 Sphingomonadales bacterium
TGCCAGCGGCGTTAGATATTGCTGCTTTTGTTGCTCGGTTACGAACTCTTGCAACCCATAGCAGACCAAACTATTGTTGACACTCATGCACACACTGGTGCTGGCATCGACCTTACTGATCTCTTCCATGGCCAATACATAACTAACCGTATCGAGACCGGCTCCACCATAGGCAGGATCGACCATCATTCCCATAAAACCGAGGTCGGCCAACTGTAAGATCTGCTCTTTGGGAAACTGTTGTTTTTCGTCTCGCTCAATTACGCCGGGCAGGCATTGCTGGCGGGCAAAATCGCGGGCGGCCTGCTGAATCATCAATTGTTCTTCGGTAAGCTGAAACTGCATGGGTTCGGGTTTAGAAGCAAACAAGTGTTAGTTTTGCAAAGATAAGGCGTCGACCCGCATAACGTAGCTGAATTTTAACGATTCAGGGGTGCCAGCCAACCCAGGCAGAGGTCAAATTGACCTACCTTTGCCAAGAATTTTCGGACTATGAAAAAGCTGCATATTGTCTTACTGGTGCTGATCGCGGTCAGCATTGCCGTGCTGATCAGTTTTACCAACACCACCAGCACCTACGATACGATCGATACGGCCAAAGAAAAGCCCGGCAAATTCGTTCACCTGATGGCCAAACTCGACAAATCGGCCCCCATTGAATATGATGCGCTCAACAACCCCAACTACCTAAGCTTTACGGCTGTTGACTCACTGGGTGCCACTGTAAAAGTGGTGTATCACAGCGCCAAGCCAGACAATCTTGAAATGAGCGAAAAGATCGTACTCAAAGGCAAATACAAAGAAGGACAGTTCGAATGCGAAGAGATACAAACAAAGTGCCCCTCGAAATACAAAGAAGCAGAAGCGCAGGGTAAATCGCATCCTGGCACCATTGCTGATCCCCGCATGGCTGATCCTACCAACTAAAACCCTCTCATGAGCTACACCGGTGAGCATCTTATCTACGGACAGTTAGGAAATTTTTTGATCGTACTGTCACTGGTGAGCGCCGCCGTGGCCGCCTTTTCGTTTGCTCGTGCCACTCGTCTGCAAGAAGACCAGTCCTCGTGGTGGAGGCTGGGACGAATCGCCTTTACCACCCAGTCGGTTGCCGTATTTGGCATCTTTGCTCTGCTGGTCTACCTATTACAACAGCATCTGTTCGAATACCACTATGCCTGGAAACACAGCAGTCGCTCGCTTGAATTCAAATACCTGCTCGCTGCCATTTGGGAAGGACAAGAAGGAAGTTTTTTATTATGGATGACCTGCCATAGCCTATTGGGTCTGGTGTTGCTTCGCAAAGGATCCGAGTGGCGAGCACCAGTTATGAGTGTACTGAGTCTGGCGCAGTTCGCACTGACCACCATGATCACCGGTCTGTATATACTGGGATGGAAAATGGGATCCAATCCGTTTATCTTGCTACGCGATAGTGGCGTTCTCGATAATGCTCCTGCCCTGCATCTTAATTTTGATATTGCACAACCGCTACGACCCGATTACCTCAACAGTATCAAAGACGGCAACGATCTAAATCCACTACTACAGAACTATTGGATGGTCATTCATCCACCTGTATTATTTATGGGGTTTGCCTCTACCATCATTCCTTTTGCCTACGCAATTGCCGGACTTTGGAAAAAAAATTATGGCGGATGGGCCGCAGAGGCGCTCCCTTGGGCGCTTTTCTCAACTGCCGTGCTGGGCGTAGGAATTATGATGGGTGGTATGTGGGCCTATGAATCGCTGAGTTTTGGAGGGTACTGGGCCTGGGATCCGGTAGAGAACGCCTCGTTGGTTCCCTGGATGATCGGGGTGGCCGGATTGCACACCTTACTTATCTACAAATCGACACAGCACTCGCTCAGGGCCACGTACTTGTTTTTTATTTTGGGATTTCTCTTTATTCTTTACTCCACCTTTTTAACTCGGAGCGGCATCTTAGGAGAAACCTCCGTTCATGCGTTTACAGACCTGGGCATGAACTGGCAATTACTGGCCTTCGTAAGTTTGTTCACTCTCCCTTCGCTTGGCTGGCTCGCTCTTCGCTACAAGCAGATTCCCAGCCCGCCAAAAGAAGAAGAGATCAGTAGCCGAGAATTTTGGATGTTCATTGGGTCGCTGCTTTTCTTTTTGTCTGCCCTGGTTATTATCGGGCAAACCTCATTGCCGGTTTTCAATAAATTATTCGGCACCAATCTGGCCCCGCCCGAAGATGTAGAGTTCTCGTACAATAGTGTTCAGATCTATGTGGCCATTATTGTGGCACTGCTCACCGCCTTTACCCAGTACTTTAAGTATCGTCGCACGGAATCCTCTTTTTTCTGGAAAAAAATGTTGCTGCCTTTGCTGATCACCCTGGTACTCTTTAGCTTATTTGCCTGGCTGGTGGGCATTGATTATACCCGTAAAGGGCCCGTATTCGAAGGATCGATCTGGTTGGCCGTACTGCTGAGTCTTTATGCACTGGTGACCAATTTGTCGTACATATGGATCGGCGCTAACGGCCAGTTAAAGAACGCAGGCGGCTCTATTGCACACGTGGGTTTTGCCATGGTGTTATTAGGCATCTTTATCTCTTCCTCTAACAAAGAGATCATCTCGAACAATATCGATGGTATCCCCGCTCCACTGGCAGCGGGAGAGAATCCTCGTGAGAATTTGACGCTCATCAAAGACATGCCGGTCAACATGGCGAACTACACGCTGACCTATATTGGCGATTCGGCACATCCCCAAAAGCAACTTTGGTATTATAAGATCAGGTTTGCCGGTAAGAATGGAACTGATTCGTTTTTACTGATGCCCAACGCGTTTGTAAATTACAAAGGCAACGAAGGGCTGATGGCCAACCCCGATGCCCGTCACTACTGGAGCCATGATATTTTTACTTACATCACGTCAATTCCCAACCCCGAAAATGCAGTAGATACCAGTCGCTTTGTAACCTATGCCCGCATGAGCGGCGACTCCCTTTTCTACTCCAAGGGCGTTATGATCATTGGACTACCTACGGAACGTAAAGACATACCCGACGAACTTTTTGGAAAGGATGGCAGCCTCTATGAATTACCACTTAGCATTAATTCTGCCACGGGCAGTTCTTACCAGTTAACGCTCAGAGGGGCTTTTGCAAAAGGACAATGGATCGCCATACCTGATACCCTCACCTCAGAAGGAATGATCGTTCAGCTGCAGAACGTTTTACTAGAGGATGGCACCATTGAACTAGGCATCAAAGAAAGTGATGCCCTTTTACAATACGTTACCCTAAAGGCCTACAAATATCCATTTATCAAACTGCTTTGGTACGGCGTGTGGATCACGGCGATCGGCCTGCTTATTAGTATGGCTCGTAGAATTCGCTTGGCCCGCACAAGTCTACCCTCCTCATAACATGAAGCAGGGCCGCCTTTCATACTACTGTTGGGGATGGCTGCTCCTTTGCCTGCTGGGCACCGGCCTTGCTGCGCATGCCCAACATCCTACCGTACCTGTGGTGGCCGCTGACAGTATCTTACCCCTACCCCCCCGTGCGGAACGCATGAAAAAATGGGGCCCCCATGATACCATTTTGGTGCCGGCCATCTGGTATAAGAACGAAGTGCTAAGCTATCGAGAAGAAGAAATGGCCTGGGTATCGAGTTTGAGTCCGGAACAATTAAAGAAACATATCGCTGCCTGGAACCGCTTGCGCAATGCGGTGTATGTTACCTACCCTTACGCACGGGTAGCCGGCTCTACGATCAACCAGATCAATACGGAACTTGCGCAGGTTCGGTCTAAGAAAGATCGCCGCAGCGTAATTAAGACCCGCGAAAAAGAATTGCGCGATCAGTTCACCGAGCCGCTCACAAACTTATCTGTATACCAGGGTAAGATCCTGATGAAACTCATTAACCGCCAAACCGGTAATAACTGCTACGATATTCTCAAGGAATTCAAGGGAACCATCAATGCGAGACTATATCAAACCATCGCTTTTTTCTTTGGTGGTAACCTCAAACAAGATTGGGATCTGGCGCTGAACAGAACGGACCGGGACATAGAGAACATCGTACGAGAAATTGACGGAGCCTGGTACTATAACCCTTACCGCCGCTAAATACTTTTATATGCAAGTAGACATCCTGGCTTTTGGAGCCCATCCCGATGATGTAGAACTAAGTTGTTCCGGTACCTTGATCGGCGAGGTCAAGAAAGGAAAATCTGTAGCGATCGTCGATCTTACAGAAGGTGAGCTTGGCACGCGGGGAACAGTTTCGAGCCGCTACGAAGAGGCGGCCGCCGCCGCCATGCTTATGGGGGTCAGTGCCAGAGAGAATCTTTGCTTTAAAGACGGCTTTTTTGAAAATAACGAAGCACATCAACGCAGGGTAATTACTGCCATTCGCAAATACAGGCCCTCAATAGTACTGGCCAATGCGCCCGAGGACCGTCATCCCGACCATGGAAGAGCCGCAAAGCTGATCGAGGAAAGTTGCTTTTTGGCCGGATTGTCAAAGATCGAGACCTGTGACGAGACCGGTTACGCACAAACACGCTGGCGTCCTTCTTATGTTTTTCATTACATCCAAGACCGCTACCTGGAGCCCGATTTCATAGTCGACATCAGCGACTCGTTTGAGCTGAAGATGCAATCCATCTTGGCCTATCGCTCGCAATTCCATGATCCGGCCAATGCATCGGGCGAGGCTCAAACCTATATCTCGGCGCCCGGCTTCCTAGAGGGCATCTCGGCACGATCGAGGTTGATGGGAAAGAAGATCGGCGTCACGTACGGAGAAGGCTTTTTATCTGTTAAGAAGATCGGAATTAACAGTTTCGACGCCCTGATCCAAAACGAAACCTGAGCGCTTTTCGTCCAATAGTTTATCTTCACTACGTACCAACCCTTTTTACATGTCGCTACCCAAATTTCTTGGCACTGCTTCGTTACCATCGAGAGGCGAATTGATAAATGTCTCCACGAGCTTTCACACAGAGCTAAAAAAACGGATCAACGCCTATTTTGAGAACGCCAAACAAAAAAGTACCGGCAATTGGCAGCTGTACAGCAAGGCCTTGCTGTTATTGGCGGGATACACGGCTCTCTATATTCATTTGGTGTTCTTTACACCCACCACCCTGCTGGCCTTCGTGGAATGCCTGTTGCTGGGCGGGCTAACGGCTGCGGTAGGATTTAACATTATGCACGATGGCATACACGGCTCTTTCAGCAGCCGCAAATGGGTCAACAAATTAGCAGGACTAACCCTCAATCTGCTTGGAGCCAATAATTTTATGTGGAAGAGCAAACACAACATCATTCACCACACCTATACCAATATCGATGGCGTGGATGATGATATAGAGGCTCGTCCCTTGCTACGCCTATGCCAATCCCAAACACATTACAAGATTCACCGATTTCAGCATTGGTATTTTTGGGCAGCGTATTCGTTACTTTACTTGTGGTGGATATTCTTTACCGATTACCGTAAATACTTTACCCGACGGGTGGGCGGCGTAACCATCCAACCGATGACCTTACGCGACCATCTTAGCTTTTGGGGCTTTAAGCTACTACACCTGTTTCTTTTTATTGTTTTACCCATTTATTTGGTGGGGGTCAGTAATTGGCTTTGGGGATTTTTGGCCTTTAGTCTATTTACCGGATTTGTACTCAGCATCGTTTTTCAGTTAGCACATACAGTAGAAGGCACCTCCTTTATCGATGTCGAGAAAAATGGTCCGTCGATCGAAGACGAATGGGCGGTGCATCAACTTAAGACAACGGCTAATTTTGCCACCCATAATCGCTTTCTCTCTTGGTGGCTCGGAGGCTTGAATTTTCAGATCGAGCATCACCTTTTTCCCCGCATCTCGCATGTCCATTACCCTGCGATCAGCAAGATCATCAGAGAAACCTGCCTCGAATTCAATGTTCCCTACCTTGAGTATCCAAGGGTCAGGATGGCGGTCGCCTCTCATGTCTCGCACCTGCGCTCGTTAAGCCGTCCCTGATTTTTTTGCGGATTTTTTTGTCTCCGAAAAATTTGCATGTAACTTGCCGCGCCAATAGAACAGTGGCCTCTATATGAAGGATCTCTCCCTGCACAATCCTAATTGCGTCAGCAATCCCAATCACAACCTTTTTGGACTGCCCACCGACGAAGAGAATGCCAGATTGATCGTACTGCCTATTCCCTGGGAAGTTACCGTTAGCTATGGCGCCGGTACGGCTCGCGCTCCCGAAAGTATACTTAAGGCCAGCCACCACATGGACATCTACGACGAAGAGATGCCCGACGAATGGAAAAGAGGGTACTACCTGAAGCCTTGCGACAAAAAGATCCTGATGAAGAGTGACTACCTGAGGCGAGAGGCCGAGCTATACATTGACTATATCTCTAAGGGTGATGATGTAAAGGATAATCAGTTTATGACCAAAAGCCTTCGAGAGGTCAACGAAGGTGGGGCTATGATCAACCAGTGGGTATATGAGCAAACACGGTCGCTACTGGCCCAACAAAAATTAGTAGGCCTGTTGGGGGGTGACCACAGTACGCCCCTGGGCTATATGAAAGCCTTGGCAGAGACAAAAGGCTCCTTTGGCATCTTACAAATAGATGCGCATTGCGATCTTAGAGATACCTACGAGGGTTTTCATTATTCGCATGCCGGCATCATGTACAATGCCCTTCGGGAGATAGCGGAGATCGAAAAACTCGTGCAGATCGGTGTGCGCGACTACAGCCAAGAAGAATTCGACTACATCAAAAACAGTAACGGGCGAGTAAGAACGTACTTCGACAAAGAGATAAAGCAGCGGCAACTAAAAGGAGAGAGCTGGTACCATACCGCCCAATCGATCATTGCCGAACTACCACAACAAGTGTACATTAGTTTTGATATCGACGGATTGGAAAGAAGCCTCTGCCCCGACACGGGCATGCCGGTTCCGGGTGGCTTTCAGCTCGAAGAACTCTATATTTTATTCTCCGGTATCATCACCAGCGGTCGTACGCTGATCGGCTTCGATCTTTGTGAGGTAGGGGTCAGCGACAATGACTGGAATGCGAATGTAGCCGCCCGACTTCTGCTTAAACTTTGTAACTTGCTTAGCAGCGCTAATCGCTGAAGGTTACATGCAAAACCCGTTTGTCGACTTCTCGCTTCGCCTTATCAATACTAAAAAAAAGCAGTACGAAACACTGGGCTGGTGGGTCGTAGTACTCAATGCGGTTATACTGGTCTATGTTGCCGTTTCGCTAGGCGGTACTCAACCAGGACCCCTATTATACGGAGGTCTGATCGCGCCGCTGATAGCACTTCCGCTAAACAGGTTAGTGCACAAAAAAAAATCAACGGGCCTACGCTATAGCGATCTTACTGCGTTTTACATCTTTGGCTTTTACGCCTGGATAGTCGGTGGCTTTTACACGGCTGCAGGTGTTTTACTGATCCTCTTTATACTCTTTAAGATCTCGTTGCGCCCGTTGCGGGTGGTAATTAGCGATCAAGGTATCGACTACCCCTCTTTTCCTCGTAAAAAAATTGAATGGAATCAGGTGGCACAAGTGATCGTAAAAGATGATCTGTTGACCATCGATCTGCGATCGAATCGGCTACTGCAGCACCCTATAGAAAAA
>JBJTFT010000019.1:0-2972 GCA_046093525.1 Sphingomonadales bacterium
ATCTCTTTTACTCCATGCACGAATCCGCTTTGCTCCGCTTGTTGCTTTTTTAAAAAATCAGGATCGCTCGGCGGATATTCTTTGGTAGAAAAAACCGTGTATAGCACCGCTGCAATAAAAAAGAAAGCCCCCAAATAAAAGGACCACCGGACATTATCTGGAATTTCACCGGCGTTGGCCGTGTTCGAGAAAGCAAAAACATTCTTCATGAGCCAAGGCAATGCAGAAGCAATACTACCTCCTAGTCCGATCATCAGGCTTTGCATAATGAAACCCCGATTGACCTGCGAGTCGGGCAGCTGATCGGTTACAAAGGCCCTGAAAGGTTCCATCGCTACGTTACCGAACACATCCAATACCCACAGCAGACCGGCCGCCATCCAAAGTGCACTGCTATGCGGCATAAAGATGAGCGCAATAGAACTTAAAATTGCCCCGATCATAAAATACGGTCTTCTGCGCCCCCAGTGTGGATGCCAGGTTCTATCGCTCATGTAACCTACGATAGGTTGCACCAATAAGCCGGTGAGCGGTGCCGCTAAAAACAATAAGGGTACTTCGTCGGGATTGGCTCCCAGGTTTTCGTAAATGCGCCCCATATTGGCACGTTGCAGATCCCAACCGAACTGGATCCCAAAAAATCCCACGCTCATGTTGATGATCTGTTTCAGCTGAAGACTGGGTTTTTCGCCTTGAAAAGCAGTAGACATATCAGCGGTTGGTTTAAGCAGGTAAGATAGTTAAAAAAAGAGAGCCTCTCAAATCACGAAGCCATCAGGGATCACAGCGCCTTTTTTTACAACGACAATACCATCCTTTACGGTATAAAGCGGATGGTCCTTATTCTCGAGATGATCTCCGCCCCGGATATTCACATCATTCCCGATTCGGCAATTTTTGTCTATGATGGCACGATGGATCTGGCAGTGTTGCCCAACTCCCATGGCAGGCACTCCCTTTTCTACTCCTTTCGAAATATTCTCTAAGGTCTCGTAGTAATCACTCCCCATGATATAAGCATCGGATATCACGCTTCCGAGTCCAATGCGGCTTCTGATTCCAATTACCGAGCGCTCTATGGCAGAGGCACTGATGATGCAACCTTCGGCCACCAGTACCTGCGTAAGCGTTGTACCGCTGATCTTAGCAGGCGGCAACATGCGTGAGCGGGTATAAATGGTTCTCTCGCTATCGAACATATCAAAGGCAGGAATTTCTTTGGTAAGCTCGATATTGGCCTCGAAAAAAGAACTGATATTTCCTATATCGGTCCAATAGCCGCTGTACTGATAGCTGGCAACCCGATAGCGATTGATACAAGCCGGAATGATCTCTTTACCAAAATCGGTAGCCTCTTTTTGCTCGGAGCGCAGCAATTCGAATAATAAACTTCTTTTAAAGATATAGATACCCATCGAGGCCAGATAGATCCTGCCCGCTGCTTGCATGTCGGTACCAGTATCGCTTACCCAATCGCCCAGCCGATCTTTGCTTGGCTTTTCTACAAATGAAGTGATGAGGCCGGCTCCACTTTTCAAGATCCCGAACTCAGGTGCCTCTTTTTCGGTAACGGGAATGGTGGCAATGGTAATGTCTGCCCCCAACTGCTTGTGATGATCGAGCATCTCCGCAAAATTCATTTGATACAGCTGATCGCCCGATAGGATCAATACATATTCGCTCTCGAACGACTCAATATGACGCAGTCCTTGTCTGACGGCATCGGCCGTTCCCTGAAACCATGTGGGATTATCCGGTGTTTGCTCGGCCGCCAAAATATCCACAAAGGCGCGACTAAAGGCACTAAAGTGATAGGTGTTCTTAATGTGTCGATTAAGGGAAGCCGAGTTGAACTGGGTAAGCACGAACATCCTTCCTACCCCATTATTGAGACAATTAGAAATAGGAATATCGACCAGCCGATATTTTCCCGCAATGGGCACGGCCGGTTTGGAGCGACTGGCCGTGAGCGGATAGAGTCTCGATCCGGCGCCGCCCCCCAATATCACGGAGAGCATTTCGGTAGAATGGGTAATAGTGCGAATGGCCATATATTTTTATTGAATGCTTTTATAAAGTTGCAAGTATTCCTTTGCCGCGTGATGCCAAGAATGGTCGATTTGCATAACCTGCTCTCGAAACTGTGCCAAGTGACCAGGCTGATCATAATAAAGTGCCACGGCGCGATCTACCGCCTGCATGATATCTTCTACCGACGCTTGCTCAAAACGAATCCCAAACCCTCCTTTGTCTCCCATGTCGATGACCGTATCTTTTAAACCACCAACCGCTCTTACGATTGGCAGGGTTCCAAAACGAAGCGCGTAGAGTTGGTTGAGTCCACAGGGTTCAACGCGGCTGGGCATCAACATAAAATCGGCCCCGGCATACATTACATGGCTCAACGCTTCTTGATAGCCTATATAAACCCCTACCGAACCTTGGAGCGGTTCTGTGAGCAGATCGAGTTGTTGCTCTATGGAGGACTCCCCGGAACCCAGTATCAAAAAACTAATGTTATCCGGATGGCTGGCCACACAAGCAGCAATGACAGCAGGCAACAGATCGGCCGCCTTTTCGCTCACCATCCTTCCAATAAAACAAAACAGTGGTCGTTCGGGATCGAGGCCAAAGCGCTTACAGAGCTCTTCTTTGTTTTGCCTTTTTCCCTGTGCAACGGTGTTGACCGTATAATGAAAGAGCAAATACGGATCATGTGCAGGATCCCAGATATCGGTGTCAATACCATTTAAGATGCCCGACGATTTTTCTTTTTCGTGCGCAAAGAGGTGTTCGAGACCGGCAGCGCTGTTGGTAAGCTCTTGCAAGTAACCCTTGCTCACCGTTGTTACACGCCAAGCGGTTTTAACAGCGGTAGCCAGTGGGTTGATCTGTCCGTGCCAGTCAAGCAATGACCAATGCAGCATATCACAGGCCGGCAGCAGGTATTGCTGCTCCCAACTGAACGCTCC
>JBJTFT010000020.1:0-2721 GCA_046093525.1 Sphingomonadales bacterium
GCTGCGTTGGCATCGTTGGTTAGTTTTACAGCCATGCCAAAGCGTTCCTGTATCATCGCCGCCAGGGGTACAATCCCTTTCCACTTAAGATTGGCGGCATGTTCAATATTGCCCGTATAATAATTTCCGTTGGGAGCACCGATCCCAATTCCTGCAAACTGATCGCGCCCGCCGGCTGCTTCGATCATGGGGTAGAGGTGCTGATACAATTCCTCTATGAACCCCTGTACGGTCTCTTTGGCATTGGTGAGCATTCGTCCTTGCGTAACGATCGTTCCGTCTCTATCTACGATACCGAATTTTGTATTGGTGCCTCCGATATCAATGCCTACTCTGAGTTTTTTCATGGTGCTTCTCGCTCTTTAGGTAATTAATGTGCGCTGGCGGCACTAGTATTATCATAATCGATTCCCTGGCGTTTTAAGATCCCTTTTACCAAGAAGGCGAACAAGGCCAGATAAGCAAAGCAAAGAGCGCACACGATAAAGGACCGGTGTATGCCAATGATATCGGCAAGTTTTCCCTGAATGGGCGGGATGATGGCACCTCCCAAGATCATCATGATCAAGAAGGCCGAACCTTGTGTCGTATATTTTCCCAATCCGGCCACAGAAAGCGCGAAGATCGAAGGCCACATGATGGAGCAGGCCAATCCACCCGCCAAAAAAGCAAAGATGGCTACCTTCCCTTCTGTCAGTATCCCCACCAGCATCGCCGCGATGCCGAATACGCTAAAAAGTAGCAACGTACGGGCCGGCTTGTTCTTGCTCAAGAAGAAAACAAGTATCTGAATACCCACACACACCACATATCCGATTAGTGGTCGCACGTCGTATTGGGCCAGGGTGTTAACGCCCAGAATAACGCCAAAGGCGATCAGTGGCACCAAAAACGTAAGCAATTGCTTGCGGGTATCGGAGAAATCGAATGCATTGATCGACCCTGTCCACCTGCCGATCATCAAACTGCCCCAGAACATAGAGATAAAGGGAGCCACTTGTGAGGCTTGGTATCCGCCAAAATCTTTTTGCTTGAGCAGCTCTCCCAGATTTGAACCGATGGCGACCTCTACCCCCACATATACAAAAATACCCAGCATCCCCAGTACCAATTGAGGATATTTCATGGCGCCCCATCCCTCCGGATTTTTAGAGGCGCTGGCATTGGAATAAAGAAGACCGAGTACGACCACGGCCAAGGCACCGAAGAGCCAGTACATGCGCGATTGCTCGAGGGGCATTCGAAGGTCGTTGCGCTGTTGAATAAGCTGATCGATTTGTTGCGTATCGGCAGTCGATGGCGATTGCGTTGCGGCCGAGATCTGTGCCGTCAGGTTCTCTATGGTAAGGGCTTCGTTGCTGTTGTAGCTGCTAAAGACAGGAATAAACATGGCCATCAGTAAGACGGTGATCACGATCAGCGAGGTAAGGGCCTTGGTCGCCTTTTCTGTTTTTTCTTTGTTGACACCCGCGGGAACTTTTTTTGAGAAACCAAACAAGGCGGCCGCTCCTACAAATAACAACCCTACTCCTGCGTAGAGTAATACTACCTTCTCTAGGCTTAACGAACGAATTTTATCGTCGGTAATAGCGGCGGCCGTTCCAAAGAGGGCAAAGGCCACCACCAAGGGACCAATGGTGGTTCCAAACGAGTTGATGCCTCCTCCCAGGTTTACCCGGCTGTCTCCGGTAGAAGGATCGCCCAGCGATATGGCAAAGGGTTGCGCAGCGGTTTGCTGCAGCGAAAAGCCAAGGGCCACTACAAAAAGACCGGCCAGCATCCAGGCAAAGACATTGGCCTCGACCGCTACGATCATAATGGCGGCCCCCACTGCCGAGAACAGCAGCCCGTATATGATACTTTTTTTATAGCCCCATTTTCCTACCAGGTCGTGCCCTCCGAAAGCGCCATAGGCGAACAAGAACAAGGCGCCTATATAATAGGCCAGGTAAAACGAGAAATCGATCAACTGGCTTTGAAACTGGTCCAGATGAAAGTAATTTTTGCAAAAGGGAATGAACACGCTGTTGCCGGCCGCAATAAAACCCCAAAAGAAAAAGACGGTGATGAGGGTTCCCAGTGCGCCGTAGTTGGTCGGTTGTTTGGCAGTTGCTGACATGGCAGTGTTTTGGAAGTTGGTAATGATGTTGAAGGTTCTTTTATAAGGAATGAAAATAGGGTATTTTGACTTAAATTTATCAAAGGAGTAATAGTGTCGTATGGAGATCGTACATGTAGCTGCTGAATGTTTTCCCATGGCCAAGGCCGGTGGGTTGGGTGATGTGATCGGGGCTCTTCCGAAGTACCAGGCATTGCAAGGCCATGTGACCAAAGTGGTGGTACCCATGTACCGAACGGAGTACCTCTACCAACAGCAATGGGAGTTGGTGCATGAGGCCAGTCAATACATCGGACCTCAGTTCTTTCACTATAGCGTCATCAAAGAAAAAACCAACCGTCTGGGATTCGATCTTTACCTCGTCGACATCAACGGGCTGCTCGATCGCGAAAAGATCTATGGTTATCCGGACGATACCGAGCGGTTTATTGCGTTTCAAAATGCGGTCTGCGACTGGATACATTCTTGGACGCATCTGCCGGACATAATCCATTGCCATGACCATCACACCGGGCTGGTTCCATTCCTACTACAATATGGCTTTGATTGTAAAGATAGATTAGCCACCATCCCCTCCGTATTCACTGTACATAATGCTCAAT
>JBJTFT010000021.1:0-6834 GCA_046093525.1 Sphingomonadales bacterium
CCTTAATATCGCCGAACCTGGTGCCCTCATCGGTTTTGCCGGTCCTCGTGTGATCAAAGAAACCATCAAAAAAGATCTCCCGGAAGGGTTTCAGCGATCTGAATTTATTCTTGAGCATGGCTTTTTGGATTTTATCGTGCCTCGAAAGGAGTTAAAGCAGAAGCTGGCCTCCCTTATCTCGCTCTTTGCGCAATAGATAGGCCTATTAGGCAATAATGATACCATGCAAGCCCTTCAAAACAGACAGGCCCTCTATGATTATTTTATTGAGACCCGCTACGTGGCGGGCATGGTCTTGTCGGGTACCGAGGTAAAATCACTCAGAGAAGGAAAGGCCAGCTTTAACGATAGCTTTTGCGTAATACACGCTGGTGAAGTTTTTATCAAGTCGTTACACATTGCCCCTTACAGTCACGGATCGCACAGCAATCATGAACCGCTCCGCGACAGAAAGCTATTGCTGACCAAAAAAGAGATCGGTAAAATAACGGCCGCCTTGAAAGAAAAAGGCTACACCTTGATCCCACTCAAGCTATTTTTCTCAGAAAAAGGATTGATCAAGATCGAGATCGGACTCGGCAAAGGCAAAAAACAATTTGATAAGCGGGAGAGCATTAAGAAAAGAGAGTCCGAGCGCGACATCAAATCGCTACTCAAATAACTCCGGCTGACCACTCGAAGAGGTCTTGACCCACTCCATTTCAGTAGACTTACTATAATCGGCGAGTTTGGTACCGACCGTTTTCCATCCGGATACCTCGGCGATCTTGGATAGCTTCAATTTGGCCTTTCTTATCTGAGCCCCCTTTCCCTGCTGCATGGCCAGCACCGGCTCTGCATCGGTAGTGACCGCTTCTACATAGTTCCCGTCTCCTTCTTTTATGAAACTGAACTTAGATCTCAGGGTGCTGGTCTCTATCAAAAAACGCTTGAGCATGTACTGTTTTTTCTCGAGATCGGCATAGACTGCCGTGATCACTTTCGTGGGGTCGAATTTTTCGATCTGCAGAACTTTTTCGGGATCGAATTTCTGCGTCACCTCTTGATCGGTGATCTCGTAATTTCCATCGGTATAAATGACCAGCAGCAGCTCTTCCGGATCGAACGATCCCAGCAGCATCCCCTTCTCATCACTGTTGAGGCGTCCGAACTGGTCGTCGAACCATAGCTTCTTAGCGGATAGGGTCGACTTGCCGGCCTCTTTGAATTTAACCTGCCGAATGGGATATTTGGTCACTTGATTTCCCATGCTGCTTCTTCCCTTAACCGATAACGTTTCAAAGTAAAAATCGAATTCCTTTATTCGGGCAGCGGATCCTGGCGTCAGCAATACCTTTAAGACCTCTGCCTCACCGTTGGCATTGACACTCAGATAATGGACCTTACTTTTTTCATCGCCCTTGGTAAGGTCGTATTCCTTATCGCGTGTCACCCCTGTTACCGTAAATCGTTTGGCATAGCTTACCCCTCCCTTTCCGTCGGCATAGATCATATTATAGGTAGTCCGCTCATCGTTCTTTTGAAAGATCGCCACATGAAGAATATCTTTTCCGATAAAGGATTTCTCGGTCACTTTTACCACTTTCAAGATCCCTCGCTTGGTAATGGCAATTATATCATCGAGATCGGAGCACTCGAACAACAACTCGTCCTTTTTCAGACCCGTTCCGATGAACCCCTCCTCGCGATTGACGAAGAGCTTGGTATTGGCAATAGCCACTTGCTTAGCCTCGATCACTTCAAACTCTTTGATCTCGGTGCGTCTTTCCTTACCCTTGCCATATTTCTTTAACAACCCCTCGTAATAGGCCACTGCGTAATCGGTCAAATGATCGAGGTCATGACGCACTTGCTTCATGGTCGTCTCCAGCTCTCGTATTTGCTCGTTGAGCTCGTCTATATCTAACTTGTAAATTCTTCTGACCGGTTTCTCTGTCAGTTTTAAGACATCTTCTCGGGTTACCGATCTTTTAAGTTTTTTTACGAAGGGAGCAAAGGCCTCCTCTATGGCCGTAAGTACCTTATCCCACGTACTATGCTTCTTTTCGAGCTCCTTGTAGATCTTTTCTTCGAAAAAGATCTTCTCCAGCGACGTATAATGCCACTTCTCTTGTAACTCCGCAAGTCGAATCCGAAGTTCTTGCTCCAACAGTGACTTGGTATTATCTACCGAAAATCGGAGCAATTCTTGCACCCCCAAAAATTGAGGCTTCTGCTCGGCAATAACGCAGGCATTGGGAGAAATGGAGATCTCGCAATCGGTGAATTTATACAACGCATCAATGGTGATATCCGGAGAGATGCCGGCGGCCAGATCGACCAGGATCTCCACATCGGCAGCTGTATTGTCGGTTACTTTTTTGATCTTGATCTTTCCTTGGTCATTGGCCTTTACGATAGACTCCATTAACTGCATGGTCGTTACCCCATAAGGAACGCTGCGAATGACCAATGTCTTTTTGTCCCACTCTTCGATATGAGCACGCACCTTTACCTTCCCCCCTCTTTTTCCCTGGTTGTAATCCGCTACATCAATAAGCCCTCCGGTCTGAAAATCGGGATACAGTTCGAAACGACGACAGCGCAAATACTTGATAGCGGCATCTAGAAGCTCACAAAAATTATGCGGCAATATCTTGGTCGAGAGTCCCACAGCGATCCCGTCGGCCCCCTGGGCCAACAGCAAAGGAAATTTCATAGGCAGCGTAACCGGTTCTTGCTTTCGGCCATCATAACTAAGCTGCCATTGGGTTGTTTTGGGATTAAAAGCGACCTCCAATGCGAACTTACTCAAACGAGCCTCAATATAACGAGCGGCGGCCGCATCATCGCCTGTCCGTACATCTCCCCAATTTCCCTGCGTATCGATCAACAGGTCCTTCTGTCCGAGATTAACCAATGCATCGCCAATACTGGCGTCTCCGTGAGGATGATATTGCATGGCCTGTCCAATGATGTTGGCCACTTTGTTATAGCGACCATCATCCATTTCTTTCATGGCATGCAAAATGCGCCGTTGCACGGGTTTTAGTCCATCTTCGATAGCCGGCACGGCCCTTTCCAAGATCACATAAGAGGCATAGTCAAGAAACCAGTGCTTGTATTGGCCCTGGATGCCTGTATCGCCTGCCTGTGCTATGGGTGTTTTAGTTTTCAACGAGAGATCGTTTATAGCGTTTATTACTCTTGTGTCGGGGGGGCTTCTTTCGCACCAAAAGCACCGGGTTGCCGAAACTCAAGGTCTTTCCACGCAGCTTCCGGGCTGCCCTTTATTTCTAACACACCGCTGGTGGCCAGCGCCCGCAGACGACTCATTAAAAATACATCTCCCGTTCGATTTTTCATTCTCGTTTGCACGTGGTGAAGCAGCCGGTTGGCCTTTTGCCAATCACCGCCCACAAAACGGCGTATCTCTTGGTCGTAACAGGAAATTTCTTTAGTGATCAGCTTTTTTCCTCCCTCTAGCCAGCGCACCATCCCGTTTTCATCACAAAGTTTTTTCCACTCATCGGGATCGATCTCAAATTCGCTGCGGGTAACAGGGCGAGCTAATTTCTTCGCTTTCAAAAACTCGGCCGGACGGATCTCGCTAAGAAAGGCGGGATAGAAAAGCTGCCCCTTCTCATTCAGGAAGGGAAGATTATTCATATAAAGCACCATCACCCTGCCCTGGTAATCTCGTAGCCGAGAAATCAACCAAAAATACCCGGCCACATCGTGTTGATTTTGTCCCATCCAAATAAAACACTCATGCGCGGGGTCTTGGTCCAGATAATGGATGATCGCCGACACCGTTTCTGCATCGTTAATGTGATCGATTCGATCCTCTCCATAGGGAGAACCGGACAGCATATCTCGCCACCACTGCTTTCGAAGGGCCGCCCCTTCTTCTGTATCCAGAGTAGCCAAGGGCCCCACGGCATAGTCATCCCGAATCAGTTCAACCGGCCCCTCGAGCGAAGGATCGAGTTGCATTACTTCTTTGAGCAGATCGACTTCAATTTCATTGAAAACAATATGGAGCATAATGGCGCTTAGTTTATTGGGGAAGATGGACGAATCAAATAATAGACGCAAGTGGTCAAAAAGTTACGGACATAAGGAATGTTGGTCAACCACCCCCATTGCACCTGGGGCTTCCAACCAAATTTCCATTGGTAAATTGGATTGATGCGGTAGTGTAGCCTGCTCAAGATGGTATACCCTTTGTCTTGACAAATAGACTCGAAGCGCTCGATCGTAATTCGAGTATCCCTGATCTCGAGTAATTCGGCAACAGGCTCTCGGTTAAGTTGTAACAACGCCTTATACAATAAACGTGGTAACAAGTGGATATAAGGTAGCTTCGCTAAAAATGATCGGGCGATTTGTTGGTGTCCACCAAAGGGCATGTGCCACGGAGGAAAACCAAAGAAGATCACCCCGCCGGGTACCAACCACTGTTGCATGTATTGCATCAGGCGAGGCTGGTCATGAATATGCTCGATCACATCCTTTAGAACGATAATATCAAAGGGGCCCTTGAGATCTTGAACCAGGTCGGTCTGATAAATATCTTTGTCAACATAGTGTAATTGCCCCCGACCGATCGGCTCCCAAAGAAAACCACAGGCCCATTCTACCCTGCACAGATCGAGCTCAACCCCTACTCCATAACAGCCCCTCTCCAAAAAAGCGTGCAACACACCGCCCTCGCCAGCCCCGATCTCCAGGACCCGAAGTCCGGGCCGAATCGGATAATATTGTTCTATAAAGGGAAGCACATACCCCTTTGCATTGAGATATTGCATTTCGAAGTAGCGCTTACGATCGGCATGAAAATCAAACATCACTTATAGAATTCGGTTTCCAGTGGCATATCGGATTCAATGCGCAGGTTATCGATGATGAACTCCTGCCGGTCGGGCGTATTTTTTCCCATATAATACTCCAGGAGCTGCTGCACATGATCGCCCTGCTCCAGCCGCATCAATTGTTTGCGCATATCAGGGCCAATGAACTGCGCGAACTCATCAGGACTGATCTCACCCAACCCCTTAAAACGGGTCACTTCGGGTTTTTGGCCTAGCTTTTTAACGGCGGCCAGCTTCTCTTGCTCAGTATAACAGTAAATGGTCTCTTGCTTGTTTCGAACACGAAAAAGTGGGGTCTCTAGCACATAGACTTTTTCGTGTTTGACCAGGTCGGGAAAAAACTGTAAAAAGAACGTCATCAGCAGCAGCCGAATGTGCATGCCATCCACATCGGCATCGGTGGCTATCACCACATTATTGTAACGAAGGCCCTCAAGTCCTTCTTCGATATTAAGTGCGTGCTGCAACAAGTTGAACTCCTCGTTCTCGTAGACGACCTTTTTGGTAAGTCCAAAGCAGTTCAGTGGCTTACCACGCAAACTGAACACCGCTTGTGTTTCTACCTTTCTTGCCTTGGTAATGGAGCCGCTGGCGCTATCCCCTTCGGTAATAAAAATAGTGGTATCCTTTTGACGGGCCACAACATCCTCCTTGCCGCGGACGGGAATATCATCGTTGAGGTGATAGCGACAATCCCGAAGCTTACGGTTATGGAGATTGGCCTTTTTAGCCCTTTCGTTGGCCAGTTTCTTGATACCGGCCAGTTCTTTGCGCTCCCGTTCACTTTGCTCAATACGCTTTTTTAGTGCCTCGGCCACAGCCGGATGTTTATGCAAATAATTGTCGAGCTCCTTGGCCAAAAAATCACCCACGAACTGACGCATGCTAGGCCCATCCACATCCACATTAAGGGAGCCCAACTTTGTTTTGGTTTGCGATTCAAAGACCGGCTCTACCACTCGAACAGAAACCGCCGCCACAATACCGGTACGGATATCGGAAGCATCGTAGTCCTTTTTAAAGAAATCACGAATGGTCTTTACATAGGCTTCGCGAAAGGCCTGTTGGTGTGTTCCTCCCTGCGTTGTATGCTGTCCGTTGACGAAACTGTAGATGTCCTCGCCATAGTCATTGGTATGGGAGAGCGCCACTTCGATATCGGTGCCGGTCAAATGAATGATCGGATAGCGAATCTCGTCTTCGTTGGTCTTACGCTGCAATAGATCCAGCAACCCATTCTTACTGAGATAGGTCTTACCATTGTAGTTGATCTTGAGGCCGGCATTCAAAAAACAATAATTCCACAGCTGGTTATCCAAGAATTCCGGTAAAAAACGGAAATTCTTAAAAACAGTATCATCCGGCGTAAACGAGACAAGCGTACCGTTGGGCTCTGTGGTCTTAGCCTCTTTTTGTTCCTTCATCAATTCTCCTCTCGAAAATTCGGCGGTCTTCTCCTTGCCTTCGCGAACAGCGGTAACCTTAAAGTAATGGCTGAGCGCGTTGACCGCTTTGGTCCCCACCCCGTTTAAGCCCACCGACTTTTGAAAAGCCTTGGAATCGTACTTCGCGCCGGTATTGATCTTACTGACCACATCTACCACTTTGCCTAGGGGTATGCCACGACCATAATCTCGGACCGTAACCGTTTTTCCTTCTATGTGCAAATCGATGGATTTACCAAATCCCATGGTAAACTCATCGATGCAATTGTCCATGACTTCTTTAACCAAGACATAGATGCCATCGTCCGGAGAAGACCCGTCACCTAGTTTACCAATGTACATGCCGGGACGAAGACGAATGTGTTGCTTCCAATCGAGCGATTGGATACTATCTTCTGTATACTCGAATAAGGAATTGTGTTTTTCTTTTGCAAAAGAAATAGTCAATTCCTTATTCGAGTCTTCAGAAGTTAGTTTCCAATCGCTCGAGTGGAAGCAACACAGTCGTCTTCGTGCCGGGATGTGCATTGGGTGAG
>JBJTFT010000022.1:0-3808 GCA_046093525.1 Sphingomonadales bacterium
GTCCGGGAGAGACCACGGCTGATGGCATGTTTACGCTGAAGACGGTGGAGTGTTTGGGTGCCTGCGGGTATGCCCCGATGCTGCAACATGGAAAGAATTACCGCGAACACCTGACACGCGAAAGGATCGATGAACTCATCGCTTCTTGCTCGGCGTCATCGGTGAGCGTATCACAGTAAAACGAAAGGGCGCCCGGTGGGTCGCTTACTAAATATGGGAAGAAAATTATTATTAGAGAAAGCGCATGTAGCGGGCATCACCTCGTACGAGGTGTACCGTCGCGAAGGGGGTTATCGCAGTGTCGAGAAGGCACTCAAGTCAATGAGCCCCGATCAAGTGACCGAAGAGGTCAAGAAAAGTGGTTTGCGCGGACGGGGCGGAGCCGGATTTCCTACCGGAATGAAGTGGGGGTTTTTGGCCAAACCCGAGGGCGTGCCTCGGTATTTGGTGGTCAATGCCGACGAATCGGAGCCGGGCACGTTTAAGGATCGCTATCTGATGGAGTTTATTCCGCACCTGCTTATAGAGGGAATGATCACGGCTTCGTATGCACTCGGATCGAATCGCTCTTATATCTACATTCGGGGAGAGTATGTGTGGGTCGCAGAAATTTTAGAGAAGGCCATCGAGGAGGCACGTGCCAATGGATGGCTCGGAAAAAATATTTTAGGCAGCGGCTTTGATTGCGATATCTATGTGCACCGCGGTGCCGGCGCTTATATCTGCGGAGAAGAAACGGCGTTACTCGAATCGCTCGAAGGAAAAAGAGGTAATCCGCGGATTAAGCCTCCTTTTCCGGCCGTAAAAGGATTGTGGGGTTGCCCTACGGTGGTCAATAATGTCGAAACAGTAGCGGCCGTTGTACCCATTATCAACGACGGCGGCGAAGAATATGCCAAGATCGGGATCGGTAAATCGACCGGTACCAAATTGATCTCCGCTTGTGGCAATATCAACAAGCCGGGCGTGTACGAGATCGATATGACCATTTCTGTCGAGGAATTTATTTATAGTGATGAATACTGTGGAGGCATTCCGGCCGGCAGAAAATTAAAGGCCTGTATTCCGGGAGGATCCTCTGTTCCTATTTTGCCTGCCAATCTTTTACTGAAGACGGCCAAGGGCGAGACCCGCATGATGACCTACGAAAGTCTTGCCAATGGCGGTTTCGCGTCTGGATCCATGATGGGCTCCGGTGGTTTTATTGTGCTTGACGATAGCCAATGTGTGGTACGTCATACGTATTCGCTGGCTCGCTTTTATCGACACGAGAGTTGCGGACAATGTTCGCCTTGTCGAGAGGGAACCGGCTGGATGGAAAAGATCTTGTGGAATATCGAGACCGGTAAGGGCAAGCTGAGTGATATCGATCTGCTCTGGGATATTCAACGGAAGATCGAAGGCAATACTATTTGTCCACTGGGTGATGCGGCGGCTTGGCCTGTGGCAGCGGCCATTCGTCATTTTAGAGATGAATTCGAGTGGCACGTGTTGCATCCAGACGAAGCCCAACAACGTAATTACGGATTGATGCATTACGCAGATCCCATCCATGTACCTCAACCTGTAATGGCCTAGCGGCATCAACTTAACGCCTATGTCAGCTGAAACAAAAAATACTGTCCCTACCGTTAAGGTCACCATCGATAATATTACGATCGATGTGCCCGCCGGTACGACCATTCTGAATGCAGCGCGCATGATCGGTGGCGATGTAACGCCGCCTGCCATGTGCTATTATAGCAAGCTAGAAGGCAGCGGTGGAAAATGCCGCACCTGTCTGGTAGAAGTGGCTGCCGGCTCGGCCGCCGATCCGCGTCCGATGCCTAAGCTGGTGGCTAGTTGTCGCACCGGAGTGATGGAGGGTATGGTAGTCAAAAATATCACCAGCGATAAAGTAAAAGATGCCCGTGCCGGGGTGGTAGAATTCTTATTGTTGAATCATCCGTTGGATTGTCCGGTTTGTGACCAGGCCGGTGAATGTCATTTGCAAGATCTCGGCTACGAGCATGGTAAAGAAGGTACGCGCTATGAATTTGAGCGCCGCACTTTTGAAAAAGAAGATATCGGGCCTTACATTCAATTGCACATGACGCGATGCATTCTTTGTTATCGCTGCACCTATGTAGCCGATCAGCTTACCGATAATCGCGTTCATGGCGTATTGGACCGCGGTGATCATGCCGAGATCTCTACGCATATCTCTAAGGCCATCGATAATAATTATAGTGGCAACATGATCGATGTTTGTCCGGTAGGAGCGCTTACCGACAAAACGTTCCGCTTTAAGAACCGGGTATGGTTTACCAAGCCTGTGTATGCGCACCGCGATTGTCCGGATTGCTGTGGCAAGGTCACGCTCTGGCAACGCGGCGACGAAGTACTTCGTGTTACGGCTCGCAAAGACGAGTGGGGAGAGGTATGCAGTTACGAGGGTAAGCCAGGCTGGATCTGCAACACCTGCCGCTTCGATAAAAAATCGGCCAGCGACTGGGTCGTCGAAGGTCCTGCCAATATCAATCGTCACTCGGTGATCTCGCAAGGGCATTACACCGGTTTGCAAAAACCCAAAGAGACCTTACCCGAAGTAATGGGAGGTCGTGCGCCCAAATTGATGATGGACATTCACGACGTAAGTGAAGTGAACAAAATAGAATTGAGCCAGCTGCCGGGCGCAGCTACCGGAAACGATTTTAATTCACCTGCTGCCAAGGAGGCCTAAACTTATGAATGTGTATTTGATAGTCATGGATGTTTGGTATGTAGTGGAAAAGCTGATCTTGATCGGGGCGCTGATCGGATTGTCTTTTTTTATCGCCATGTACACTACGCTGGCCGAGCGTAAGATCGCGGGATGGATGCAAGACCGGATGGGTCCTAACCGGGCGGGTCCCTTTGGGATCTTTCAGCCGTTGGCCGATGGGGGTAAGTTATTCTTTAAAGAAGAGATCACGCCCACCAGTTCGAATCGGTTTCTATTCTTGCTGGGTCCTGCGCTGGCCATGATCGTGGCTCTTATTACGAGCAGCGTTATTCCCTGGGGAGCTTCTTATGTAGGTGAGACACGTACGGTGGCCTTGCAAGTAGCCGATGTGGACATGGGGATATTGATCGTATTTGGTATTGTGAGCGTGGGCGTCTATGGCATTATGATCGGAGGATGGGCTTCTAATAATAAGTTTTCGTTGCTGGCCGCCATCCGTGGTGCCTCACAAATGGTCTCGTACGAACTGCCCATGGGATTATCGCTGATCGCTGTTCTATTTATGACCGGTTCGCTCAAGATGAGCGCGATGGTCGAATACCAAATGCAGCATGGGTGGAATGTGCTATATCAACCATTAGGCTTTTTAATTTTCTTTGTTTGTGCGCTGGCCGAGTGTAACCGTACCCCTTTCGATCTTCCCGAAGCGGAGAGCGAATTGAAGTTTGGATATCACCGGGAGTACTCCTCTATGAAACTGGGTTGTTATATGTTTGCCGAGTATATCAATATGTTCGTGAGTAGTGCTGTGATGGCAACCTTGTTCTTTGGCGGCTACGATATTCCGTTCTTCGATGAGACCGCCTGGCAGGGATCGCCTCTGGTTTTGTCGGCGCTGACCTTTGCCGTGATGATGGCCAAGGTTTCTTTCTTCTTGTTCTTGTTCATTTGGATTCGTTGGACCATCCCACGTTTTCGCTATGACCAATTAATGAACTTGGGATGGAAAAAGTTAATACCGCTGGCGCTAGTCAATATGCTGATTAGTGCGGCCGTACTATTATTTTTAAATAAGTGATGTTTTAATTGAGAACTGTATGCAAC
>JBJTFT010000023.1:0-2710 GCA_046093525.1 Sphingomonadales bacterium
AGCAGGGATCTGATCTTGGTGGGACCCAAGATCGATCTCACCTTTACCAGATCGTTGTTCTTATCTGCGCTCATTCAATACAATAACCAGATCAACAACGTCAACATGAATGTTCGCTTTCAATGGAGATTTGCTCCCGCATCGGATCTGTTTATCGTATACACGGATAATTATTTTGCAGACCAGTTTAGATCGAAGGGAAGTGCGCTTGTCTTAAAAGCTACTTATTGGTTCAACTTATAATTATTTAGATACGCCACCGATAGCGTAGCCGCCGAACTGCCGCCCACGAAAAAGTCGAACCAGCCGGGCTCGACCTGTAATTGACCGGCGGCATTGTAGTAGCCCAACTGAGTGACCGGTAACATAAAATTGATGAGAGTGCTTGCCCCTGCTTCCAGTTGTACTTTTTTAAACCCTTTAAGCTCTCTGACCGGGCGCACGATCGAAGACACGCGGTCACGAATATAGAGCTGTGCTACTTCTTCGCCCTTTAACTGTCCGGTGTTGGTGAGCTTTACACTCACTAAGATCGTATCACCTTGCCGAATGGCACTAAGATCGGAATAACTGAATTGCGTATAGCTTTTGCCGTAACCGAACTCATAGAGCGGAGCATGCGATTCGTCTGTATAATGAGACCAAAAAACTTCTTTTTTAGGACCGGGACGACCGGTAGAAAAATGATTATAATAAATGGGCAGTTGTCGATCGCTGCGCGGAAACGTCATAGGAAGTTTTCCGGAAGGGTTATATCGGCCCAATAAAACATCGGTGATGGCATGACCGCTTTGTGAGCCAGGTTGCCATGCTAATAATAGGGCAGGAATATGCTCGGCAGCCCAGCTGATTGCTAACGGTCGACCGGTGGTCAGCACCACCACAATATTAGGATTGACCGCATAGACGGCCTCTAGTAATTGCTGCTGAAGGCCGGGCAGGTTAAGCTGTGCGCGGCTTCTGCCCTCTCCAGATTGGAGTCCATGTTCACCTAACATCATAACCACCACATCAGCCCATCTGGCCTTGGCTATAGCTTCTGCCATACCAGTGGTATCATCGTTATTGATAGCCAACTCCTGTACAAAATGAACGGGATCGCTGGCAACTACGCTAACGCCGGGGGCATACTGATAAGTAATACCTGCTGCATCGAATCCTTCGAGTAGTGATACGGCACTGCTATCTTTTGCCGCTAACCGCCAATTACCGAGCGGACTATTCTTATCGGCAGCCAGCGCTCCGATTACGGCCACTTTTTTATGCTGTACTTGGAGCGGCAGCAATTGTTTTTCGTTCTTTAATAATACCATAGAGCGCCTGGCCATATCTCTGGCGACCTCCGTATGCTCAGGATGCATGGCATAAACTTGCTCTCGGGTACTATCACAATATTTATAAGGATCCTTGAACAGACCCAGCTGATATTTTAAGCGTAAGACGCGACGAACTGATTGGTCAATGGTAGCCAAAGAAACTGTTCCCTTGCGAACTTCTTCTTTTAGATGATTTACATACGCATAACTTTCCATATCTACGTCCGAACCGGCATTGGCGGCCAAAGAAGCCACTTGGCTTAAATTTTCTGCAAAGCCATGATCGATCATCTCGACACCCGAACCCCAATCGGAAACAACGACACCGGTAAACTTCCAATTACGCTTGAGAATATCTTGTACCAGATAATGGCTCGCCGTAGCGGGAACGCCATTTAGGATATTGAAAGAGTTCATCACAGAGGCTACGCCGGCTTTTACGGCTGCATGAAAAGGAGGCAGAATTACATTGTGTAACGTGAGTGCGCTTACGTCGACCGTGTTGTAGTCGCGACCGCCCTCTGCAAAACCATAACCGGCAAAATGTTTGGCAGTGGCTAGCACAGAGAAGGGAGATGACGGATCGTTACCCTGAAACCCATTGACACGTGCAACGGCGATCTGTGATCCAAGGTAGGGATCCTCTCCGGCCCCTTCCATAACACGACCCCAACGAGCGTCGCGCGAGATATCGACCATGGGTGCAAAGGTCCAATTGACGCCAGAGGCGGCAGCTTCGGTAGCTGCTACACGCGCTGAGCGCTCGATAGCCGGCAAATCCCAACTCGCTGCTTCGGCAAGTGGAATGGGAAGCACTGTATTATAGCCATGTACAGCGTCGAATCCAAATAAGAGCGGAATACCTAACCTCGATTCTTTGACGACCAGCTCCTGTAATTTACGAACTTGCTTTACGCCACGCACATTGAGTACCGAGCCCACCAAGCCTTGCTTAAAATGATCGTACTTGAATTTATCAGCACCCGCTTGTGGAGCAGGGCCTGTTACATCCCAAAAACCATTGTATTGGTTCATTTGACCGATCTTCTCTTCGAGTGTCATCTTGAGTAAGAGACGATCGATAGCCCTCTCTGTAGAATCAGAAAAGGGCTGTTGTGCACAAAGTGCTTGAGCGACCAAGAGGCCTAAAAAGAAAAATGTGACTTTACGCTGAAAAAAAAACATGTAAAAGAATTAATGGACTATTACTGATAGATGCGGACGTAGTCTACTTTCATTTGACGGGGAAATACCTTGTCATCTACTCCCTTCTTGCCTCCAAAATCTCCTCCCACCGCCACATTGAGTACTAAATGGAATAATTGATCGAAGGGCCACTTATCGCTGTCTTGTGGGGTGCGATTGAATAACTGATGACCGACCCCGTCTATCAT